>DATDTQ010000174.1:0-11879 GCA_035290765.1 Candidatus Peribacteraceae bacterium | reverse complement strand
GTGCCAACCAATTTTTCGTATGGCGTGGTGTGCCGCCTTAGTTCTTGAATCTGTAAGAACCTTCTTTTCGTCAAAGAAAACTGGATAGTTTGATATGCCCAGGGCGCTTTTTCTGAAGAAGAATTCAGAATATGTAATTCTATTTAGAATACTTTCGTGTGGTATTTTTATATTCTGCAAAGCCAGCAAAATAAAAATTACTTTTACAAAGGATCCAGCGGCGACCTTAGGCGTAGATTCTTAGCCCATAATAACGGAGAAGTATTTTCATCGCGACCGTACCGACCCTATCGGCTTGTCTATTATGAAGCTTATTTAACAGAAAAGGCCGCCCGTTTACGCGAAAGAGCAGTGAAAAGAAGCGGCTCTATATCAGTACCTTTAATCAAAAGAATTAGAGAAAGTCTCTGAAACAATTTGAATAGCCTCGTCGTAGTCCGAGTAAAGCGAGGGCAGAGTCGGGCTTAGGCGCTCCCGAAACGGCCGGCCATAGCCCCGGTCGATGCCACTCACGGCAGGCTCCGGCGACGGCTGGCCACGCCTGCCAAAGTCATAACTTCCACCAGCCTGCGAGAATTTGTAATCTCCGAGCGGTCGGCCATAGCCAAGAGGCGACGGCTGGCCGCGCCTGCCAAATCATCTCCCCTCAGATAATTGCTTTGCCCCTTTCCATGCAAGCTTAAAAATTGCTTGCTGGTTTTTTGCGATCTGCAAGCTTTCTATGGCAATGCCGATTTTATCGGCATGAGAGAAAATCAACACGTGAGTATCCGTGATGAGCGTGAGGTCTTTGTGTGTAAATTCGGAAGCGGGGATAACAATTACTTCCTTTAGACCTTTCTTAACGGCAGCAAAGGATTTTCCCTCATTTGTATCCGGAATGATGATCTGAACAGAAATTTTTCGCCTTACGCGTTCTTCGGTGTGCCAATCATCGATATCTCGTAAATGCTTGCCCGTATCCTTTGGCCAAGGTTCGAAGTAGGCAAACATGTGTTTGCTGCTTAGCGAGATTTCATAAATATTTTTCAAGGCTTCATCTCCGTTAAACAGTTGGACTTTCGGACGAATAAAATCTTTTTTCTCCAGTTCCTCGAGATGTGGCAAAAGCCATTCCATAGCGCGTATCTGCGATTCGGCATTCGTAATTACTTCCGATTTCTTTTCTTTGATTTTGTTCAAAAGCGCGCGGGGTTCAATCGCTATGAAATGCGTGCCGAGTGGCAATATTGATGTTTTTATAATGCCCTTTTTCGCAAGTCGTTTCAGAGCATGAAAAGTGGTGAGCCGATTTTTATTTAAATGGCTGGCGACGACACTAGCGGGCTGCGGCCCCAGATGAAGGAGTGTCAGATATAACTCAGCTTCCTGCGGAGTCCATTTTAACGTACTCAGTTCCGTTATGAGGTCGGTGGCTTTCATAGTGTTGATAGGCAGTAAACAACAATTATTGCTCCTAATTTTACTTTATCTAAGCCAAAATTTAAATGATGAAAATTCTATTGTTGATAGGGTTCTTAATTTGACAGAAGATGATAAAGGTTACTTTTTACCATTTTCAGCATGAAGCAGGGTCCATCTACTCCTAAGGCTTTGGTTGAGGAAGTTTCCCGCGAATTGATAAAATCGCCTGATATTTCCACAGCTATACTCGCCGGACACCAAGTTCTGTCCAAAAAAACCGGTTATTCAAACGTGTTAGGAGTGTTCCCGGAAACGACATGGAAATTGGGGAAGGAAATTTTGGAAACTGTCCGAAAACAAATGGATCAGATCTATATTTTCACTGTGATCAATGATTGGGCAGAGCTGCGAGGAACCACGAATGCGGAGGAAATACGAGAAAAATATTGGGAAGATCCTCAATATGAATTGAAAGAATCCGATCATCCGGTCTACGGCCCATACATTCTTCCTGCTTTAGGATTTGAAGGGGAGATGACGAGAGGCAGATTTTCTGAGAAGGCGTTGCAGAATCGCTTTAGTCGCCTCTTTCCCAAAAACCGTGAGGCATGTGAAAGACCGAGCTGTGAGTACAATTTCAACAAGTGTTCTAGTGAAGTTGTGATGCTTGTCCGCGAACTCTACAAATCGAACATTAGGCGACTAATCGCGTTCATGCCAGACCTCTGCAAGAACCCGATTAGTTTTACTTCGCAAGCCCTCGCGCAAGGAGATTTTCGCCTTCAAGACGGGGTTCTGGACGAGGGATTTTATATGAAAAATATTTATCTGAACTGCGTAAAAACGACGAATTCGGAGGACGTTATGTCTAAGTGCCAAGTAGAAGAATTCACAATTCCGTCTGTCAAAGAATAATGCATCGCAGCTAGCTGCTCTTCATCACCACAACCACCACCCACTCCGCTTCTGCGGGGCCGCTTTTTTCGACTTAGATTTTGGTTTGGTTTCGATGGATTCTTCCGCGTCCGCCGCTTGAACAGGTTTAGCCTCGGGCAATAAAAAGCGTTCCTGAAGTCCCTTCATCAAAATATTGGTTTCCCGCTGGCGTTCGGTCAGTGCATCGAGCGCCTGTGTGAGCGCGCGGATTTGTTCGTCTTTTACCTTCATCTGCTCGGCTAAGAGAGCAACATAGACGGTGGAAGTATTGCCACTTGTCTCTGAACTCGACTGTGTTTGTGGCGTCGCTGAATAAACCTTCTCAAGCAGCTCCACACTGATGCCGTATGAAAACGGCTTCTTTTGCTTCCGCAGTGTGACCGCTTCGGTTTCACTCGGAAAAATAAAATTGCGGTTTTGGTTCTGGCTCTCTTTGACGATGGAACGAACCAGCCGCCGGATAGTGATCTCGGCTTTCTGATAGCGATCAGCGGCTTCTTTGATGCTGAGAAACTGGTCAGGCATGTGTGTGGTCATGCTACTGATCACTGACTGATCAGGCAAACTCATAGCCTTCAGCTCTCAGCTCTCAGCAAATGGCTAAAGGCTGATGGCTGAAGGCTCTAGGTATCATTTTTTGTGCCAACTACTTTTTCCTTTCCAAGCCCGTTTAGGGCTGTTTCGTTTCTTATCCAACATCTGGGCAGCCGAAATAATGTCCACCGAGAGAGGATCGACTGATTTGGAGATAGAAGCGTTGGTTGTGCCATCGGTGACGTACGGTCCGTATCGACCTTCTCGGATTTGAATCTCACCTTTACTCGTCGGATCAGTGCCGAGCACTTTCAGCGGCGTCTCTTGCTTCTTTTTCTTTTCTTTTGCTTCACTGAGCAGACGCTTGGCGTCTTCAAATGTGACATCAGCCGGGTTGATGTCCGGTGGGATAGAAGCATTTTGTGTCCCATATTTAATGTACGGGCCAAAACGCCCCAGTGAAACGATCACCGGTTCGCCGCCAACGGACCCGACTTCCTTGGGGAAACTCAGTTGAGCCAACGCGTCTTTGAGCGTGGCTGTTTCCGTTGTCACGCCTTTCGGAAGCGATGCGCTGCGCGGCTTGTGCTTCTCATCGTAATCTTCTTTACGACCGACCTGAACGTACGGCCCGAAGCGGCCGGCCATCGCAATGATGTCGAGGCCGCTGGCCGGGTCTTTGCCCAACACAACTTCTTTGCGAATATCTTCTCTCTTAATCGATTCTGTTTTTGACAGCACGAGAATATTGAAAGGGGCATAGAAGGCGGCTAAGAATTTATGTCGATCGGCTTTACCCTCCGCAATTTCATCCAACTTCTCTTCCATTTGTGCCGTAAATGTTAGGTCGACGATGTCTTTAAAATGCTCGGCCAGCAAATCAGTCACCGTAAAAGCCACTTCCTCCGGTGCTAATTGTTTTCCTTCTTTCCGGATGTAGCCCCGCTGCTGAATGGTGCTGATTGTCGGAGCGTAAGTACTCGGCCGGCCGATGCCTTCTTCTTCCAGTTTTTTGACGAGGCTAGCCTCTGTGTACCGCGGCGGCGGCTTGGTGAAATGCTGCTCGGGCCGCAGCTTGTCGCAGTCGAGAGCATCGCCGTTCTTGAGTGGCGGCAATAATTTTTGATCGTCGCTCTCCACTTCTTCGGATTCTTTTTCCGGTTCATCATGACCTTCGGAATAGACACGAAGATATCCGTCAAACGTAATGGTCTGGCCAGTTGCTCTGAACGTGTAGATGCCGGCGGTGATATCTACACCGACGCGCTTGAGTTCCGCCGAGGGCATCTGAGTCGCCATCGTGCGATTCCAGATGAGCGTGTAAAGTTTCAGCTGCTGCGTGTCTAATACATCTTTGAGGGAGACTGGTGTTCGATCGAGTTCACTCGGACGGATCGCTTCGTGCGCTTCTTGCGCGCCCTTGCTCTTGGTTTTGTACTTGCGCGGAGTACTGAGAACGTACTCCCGACCGAAATTTGCTTCGATTGTGCGTTTGGTATCTTCGAGCGCCTTCTCACTGAGATTCACCGAATCGGTACGCATGTAGGTGATGAGACCGACTTGGCCGACGCCTTTGCCAAGGTCAATACCTTCGTACAGTTGCTGAGCCACCACCATCGTTTGTTTCACGGAGAAGCCCAGCTTGCGCCCAGCTTCTTGTTGAAGGGTTGATGTGGTGAATGGAGGGGGCGGATTTTTTTTGAGTTCTTTTTCCTCGGTGTTGGAAACCGCATACGAAGCATCGCGCAGATCTTGCAAGACTTTGTCGGCTTCGGCTTGATTCCCGGGGACGAATTTTTTGCCGTTGCGAGCACGCAAACCCGCTGCAAAGGATTCATCTTTTTTTGTCAGAAAGTCAGCTTCGATTGTCCAGTATTCGACGGACTTGAAGGCGCGGATTTCGCGCTCACGGTCAACGATGAGACGGACCGCGACCGATTGCACGCGCCCCGCGGACAATCCGCGGTACACCTTCTTCCACAAAAATGGGGAAAGTGTGTAACCGACTAAGCGATCGAGCACTCGCCGTGCTTGCTGCGCACTGATCAAATTCTCATCGAGTTCACGGGGATGTTGAATGGCTTCTTTAATAGCTGAATCTGTAATCTCGTGAAATACGATCCGCTTGATCGGCTGCTTCTTCTTCCGTTTCAGAACTTCTGTCAGATGCCAGCCGATAGCTTCTCCTTCGCGGTCCTCGTCAGTCGCCAGCCAAAGGCTGTCACTCTCGTTGAGCGCGGCTTGTAAATTTTTAATGACTGTCTTTTTATCCTCCGGAATTTCATAGCTGGCTTCAAATCCTTTCTCCACTTCGACGCCGAGTTTGGATTTTGGCAGGTCACGCACGTGACCCATGCATGCCTGCACGTTGTAGTCTTTTCCTAAAAAGCGCTTGATGGTTTTGGCCTTGGTCGGACTTTCGACAATGACAAGATGTGTAGGCACAGAAAAAGAAGAGTCGGTTCGGAGCCTAGAAGATAAAGGACGAATTTGTAAAGCGAAGAGGCAGTCGGCTTTTCTGTAACTAAGTTGGTTTCATGATCGTGTAGAACTCGAACGAAGACGTAAGAGACACATGCGACGAAGGCGGATTTGGGTCGGCGGAGCCCAGTTGATCGACCCAAAAAACTAAGGCCAGATTTAGGACTGAAAAATGGCTTTGGAGGCCAAAATTAGACGTTGGAACATAATTTGTCCGGATTGCTGACGATCTTTCGTATTCATGATTTTTGGCTGATTGAAGCCATTTTCACGGAGCAAAGCCAAAAAGAGGGCGTGAAGGTCTAGAATGTCGCTTGCGTAAGCCATATCCTACTTTTAGCCTCATTGCAGCCTTACTTTTCTTCCCCATTCCTCCATGTCCAAGCAGGACCTTATCACCGCGGTCGCGGAGTCAGCGGGAATCACCAAGCGCGCCGCCGCCGACGCTCTGGAGTCCTTCATCACGTATATAACACGGAATCTCAAGGGTGGCACACCGGTGACCGTCACAGGTTTCGGGACGTTCAAAGTCAGTAAGCGCGCCGCCCGCCAGGGCGTGAATCCGCGCAACCCGACGCAGCGCATTTCCATTCCGGCAATGCGCGTGCCGACCTTCAAAGCTGGTAAGACTTTGAAAGACGCAGTTCGGTGAAACCCGGCGTAGCGCACAGCGCGAAGTCGGGTAATCTCCTTAGTGACTTGAGCACGGACCCCCGCCCCGCGGGGGTTTTGTTATGTCAGCAATACCTGTTAAACTAAAACCCATGAAGATGAAGCAAGCGTTTACGCTTCTGGAGCTCATGGTGACGATAGGAATTATTGGGGTTATCTCTGGAGTGGTCATAATAGCTGTGAATCCACAGAAGCAATTGGCGGATGCCGATGAGCAACGACAGCTTGCAGGAGCTGACGCAATTAAGGATGCTTTTCAACAATTCCAGGTTGATCAGCTGCCGCAATGGCAGGAAACAATGAAGACTGTTCAAGATGAGATCACCGATGCCACTCTTTTTAATTTTTTAAACAACGATGATCCAACAGCCTATGTCTGTCCTCAAGGAATGCCGGCAGAAGGTTGTGTA
This sequence comes from Candidatus Peribacteraceae bacterium, assembly GCA_035290765.1. Classification (GTDB taxonomy): domain Bacteria; phylum Patescibacteriota; class Gracilibacteria; order Peribacterales; family Peribacteraceae; genus DATDTQ01. The sequence goes on along the minus strand of DATDTQ010000174.1, from coordinate 5,442 downwards.
GATCTTGATTTTTTGACTCCCGATTATTTAGTGGAAATACCCGAGAATGTGATCGTTGATCCGACATTGCAGTACTCCGGGTTTGAAATTGCACTTGATACAGAAAACCGGCCCGTCATCTCACCCGTGAATCCTAATCCCACTCCAGTCGGCTCTACGGAAATTACAGCGACATACGGTCCCGACAGCGTAAATATCGGTCTTAATAATGTAGTACTAGCAGTTACTTTTTCCAAAGAAGTTGAACCAGTTCCCGGAGAGTTAGTTCAAGTATTCAGAGATAACGGCCTGTTGGTTGAACAAATTGATGCGTTCAGCTTTGTTTCTATTGACAATCTGACCTGGCAATACGCTCTTCCAACCCTAGAGTATGGCGTGCCGTACTATGTCCAGATGCCCGAAACCGCCTTCTGTGTTGTGCCTGGCAATTGCTTTGCCGGTATTAGTGATAATACCACATGGGCCTTTGAGACTGTGGGGCCACATACATTAGCAAGCGCCAACTTGCGTTTGTGGTTAGACGCCGCCGATAGGGGAACACTGTTTACGTCGGATAACTGCACAACTGGCCCTGTAAATCCTAATGAAAATGTTGGATGTTGGACTGACAAAGCTCAAAACAATCATGTCAGACAGACGAACAGTACGCAGCGTCCCCAATGGATTTTGCCCTCGCAAAATAATAGTACGCTCTTGTTTGACGGAGCAGGTGACTATTTAACGGGAGGCGACGTTCTAGATATAGACAATACAGATCCGTTTACAATGGTATACGTATTTAAATTAACAGCTGTTCCCAGTATTGTTCAACGTATTTTCTCAAAAACCCTCGGCACCAGCACAGCCAAGGGATATCTAGTCCGAGTGAATGCGAATGGAATGAACGGTTTCTATTTGAGCAATAACTGGACAGGCAGTCCTTCCACTTCAAATATCTTGCGATTCGAGTTCCCGCGAGATCAGAATACTAACTTTCAAAAAAACGCCATCATCCACAATGGCAGTAGCACCTTAGCCGGAATGAGTCTCTATACCGGAGGAGCCCCGCAGTTGCCTCTGGCCGGCGCGGTGGATCAGTTAACCGCCACTACTCTCACAGCGTACTCTTTTAATGTGGGCACCTACAATAATCAAACTACTAATACCTTCAGAGGTAACGTTGCCGAAATTTTGATCTATGACAATGTTTTGTCTCCAGCGGATATTCAAGCAGTGCATGACTACATAGCAACGAAGTGGGGGGTATAGAAAATCGTTTGCATCGATATTTTACGTCATCCTTCCATCCGCTATGCTGCACCAAGCATGAACGCAGAGTTAATCAAGGACACGCTCGGCAAAGTTCTAGAGCACCTCAACCTGCCGTTTGAGAAGATCGAGGTGTCCGAAGGCGACGGGTTCACGCGCGTGGACATCGTTTCCAACGTTGCCAGCAAAATCATCGGCTGGCACGGGGAAACGTTGAATTCGGTGCAACATTTATTAAAGGCATTGATCCGCTCCGTGGAAAAGCTGGAGAAAAGTCCGTTTCTCGTCCTCGATGTGGACGGCTACCGCCGCACACAAGAGACGCGCGTCTGCGAGGCGGCCGCGCGCAAAGCGGACTTTGTCCGGCGGACGGGGAATCGAGTGGCTTTGCCACCGATGAGCCCGTACTTCCGCCGGGTGGTTCATTTGTATGTCTCGCGTGATCCAAAGTTACAAGACCTGACGACGATCAGTACCGGTGAAGGGGATTACCGCCAAATTGTTCTCTGCTTGAAGGAAGGTGGCGCGGGCGACGGAGAATTATCCCCGGTTCTGGCAGACGATGCCGACTTAAAAGACGCGCTGAAGAGCGATAGCCTGGAGAACCTTGACGTGTAGCTTTTAGCCTTCAGCTATTAGCCCTTAGTACTGGTTGAGAGCCAGCATTGTCTCTTTCGACTACGCTCAAGATGACAATGCTGAAAGCTAAAGGCTGATGGCTTTCCAGTCTTCAAGGAGCTTTCTTTCCTTTCGACTAAGGTGTTGAGGGATCTCAATGTTCAAAGTCACATAATGATCGCCGTGCCGGCTCGTGTTGAGCACCGGCATGCCTTTGCTTTTCAGACGCAGGACTTGCCCGGGCTGTGAGCCGGCGGGAATGCTCAAAGTTACGTCGCCGTGGACGGTCGGAATCTTTCGCTGGGTACCTAGGATTGCCTCCAGGACGGAGATTGTCAGATTTGCACGGGTGTGATCACCATCACGCTCAAAGCGCTTATCTGGACGCACTGCAATGCGAACGTAGAGGTCGCCGGCCGGCTTACCGTTGCGACCGGCTTGCCCTTCGTGGCGTAAGCGCAACGTTTGGCCTTCATCGATACCTGCAGGGATATTGACGGTCACCGTTTCTTCGATTTCTCGGCGCCCCTCTCCGCCACAATCACGACACGTTTTCCCCGGCACCTGTCCGCGTCCGCGGCATTCCGGGCAAATCACAGTTTGCTGAATATTTCCAAAGAAGGAAGCTGCTGAACGGACGACTTGTCCGGTGCCACCGCAAGTCTTACAAGGTATGAGCTTCGACCCTGGTGCCGCGCCGTTCCCGTTGCATGTCTTGCAGAGACGTCGGCGACGCAAACGAAGCGTCTGCCTCGCGCCCGACACAGCTTCGCTAAAATCAATGGTAATTTGCACTTCGATGTCGCGGCCGCGCTCATCGGCGGGACGTCCTGAGCTAGTCGAAGGGCGTCCGCCGAAAAAACTTTCGAAGAGATCGGAGATGTTGCCAAAGTCTTGTCCGCCGAAACCTTGGAAACCGCTGGCATCAAAGCCGGCCGGCCCTTTTGCGTTTCCAAATTGGTCGTACATTTGGCGCTTTTTGGGGTCACTCAGAGTTTCGTAGGCTTCGTTTACTTCCTGATATTTTTTTTCAGCCGCCTTGTCACCCTTGTGTTTATCAGGGTGTAATTCTTTGCTGAGCTTTCGATATGCCTTCTTAATGTCCTCCAGAGAGGCATCTCGAGCCACCCCTAACACATCATAAAAATTTGCCATCGGGGGATAGGATAGCGAAGAGAGGTGCTAAAAGTTTAGCAGGTTTGGCAGGTTTAATATGTTCACGAACCTGCTAAACCTGCTAAACGTCCCAAACCTGCTAAACCAGTGATCAAAGAGGAATGGCATCAAACAGGGTTTTCAGGTATAATGATTTGATGCATCCGCTGCGCTCAGATCACTTCCGTAAAGCCACTGGTTGGCTCACTGCCGCTACCGGGGCGCTTTGTTTGCTGCTGCTCACATCGGTTTTTGTGAAAATGCATTCCGTTCCTTGGCAAGCACGGCTTTTGCCTGCCCACATGCGGGGAGAAACGCCCTGGAAAACTCTTACCGCTGCAAATGTCATTGCGGGCTACAGCGTGCCGGCGCACACGAATATTATTTTTAGTTTGCCACCCACAATGCAGCACGTGTCTCGCGAAACGCTTTTTGGTCATAAGGAAAACGTGCGCTACTGGGGTTATTGCTTCCCTGAACATCAGACCCAGATTACGAGCACAAAACGGTTTCCTGGCACCATGTTTTTATCCGAACGCGAAGAAGAATTGTCCGATCAGCAATTAAATTCACTGCGCCGCAGTCAGTTTTCCGTTCTCGAAAATCCGGATGAAGGGTTCTTAAACCAAAATGAACGACTCGTTCATCCAATCATTCGCAACCAAAAAGGTACATTCCGCGGCGGCGAAACCTGCTACCTCATGTCCGAACAACCGCTGCCAATCGGTCTCGATGAGGATAAAGATTTATTGAACGCCAAAGTCGAACAGCAATACCGGACTAGTCCGAATGATCCTGATACGGACGATGATGGTATCCCGGATGGTTTTGAAGTGATCCGAGCTCAAACCAATCCGGCTCTGCGCGACAGTGACAGCGACGGGCTGATTGACGGTATTGAAGATACCGACCGTGACGGCCGAGTCGATTTGGGGGAAACCAATCCGGACGCTTGGGACACTGATCGTGACGGTCTTTGTGATGGTTACTGCATTCTCAAGGGTGGTTTGCGCGACGGATTCTCCAGCCCTGTCGGATTCAATCAGGTCAATCTCTCCAATATTCTCGGTGAAGACAAAAACCTGAACGGAAAGGTAGATCCTGGCGAATTTGACCCCCGGGTCACCGATACCGATGGCGACGGTATCCTGGATAGCCAGGAATACTTCTCATGCCTGCTCTCCGGGCAGACCAGTTGTTAAGGAGATTGATTTAAGCTATAATACTATGATGCTCAAACCGAAATACATTGCTCTCTGGATGACTCTGGCGATCCTCGCACCAGCCGTCGCGCAGGCATATGTCAGTCCGTATGAAGTTCTCTTAACGCCGGATTTGATTTGGCCACCGAGCCCACGCGACTCTGAAGCAAAAGTAGAGTGGCAGCACCAGCAACGTGATCTTTCGCGGTTCCCACGACCACGCAGTGCGTCTTCGTCTTCACACGCCTCCACCAGCTCCGCTGCCTCCTCAGCAACCACCAGCGAAGATACTGCTGAAGAGGCTGCGCTCGATCCAGAATTGAAATCACTCCTGCGCGCCCTTGAGCGCCTGCAGGACAATCAAGAACGAGCAAGTCTCCGCGCTGAAGCATTGAACATGTTGCGCGAGGAAGGACTGCTCGTGGTACCCGAGGAAGGAGTACACGGCACCGCCGATCTCCTCAGCCAAGGCAAAGGCCTCTCTGCTAAAGGTAAAGGCCCGCTCACGCCATCTGGCGCCGGCTCGATGTTGGCAATAATGACCGGGTTGACGGCCATTGGCTGGACCATCCGCCGCACAGCTTCTAGCCGGGCAATCCTGCGTTAAATTCAGGAAGTCTGAACCAAATGTTCAATTCCTAATTTTCAATTTATCATATACGTTCTGCGTGAAGGCAGAACCTGTTGAATATTGAAAATTGATCATTGTTTGTAAAATTGAAAATTCAAATATTGAAAATTACGGCCGTTTTTCCAGCGGAAGGCTGTAAGGTGAACCCTATGGAAGCATCGTTAACAGGAAAGCACTGGCGACTCGGCCCGCACGCCGAAGCCGGTGTGCCAGCACCTTCGCTTTGTATGCTCTTGCGAGAGGAGCGGGGATTGACGGATGGAGGACTGAGCGAACTCACTTCACCGATGCATCTGCACGATATGGAACGTGCGGTTCTCCGCATTCGTCGAGCACTGGAGGTAGGTGAAAGGATCGCTATCTTTGGTGATTACGATTGCGATGGCATAACCGCTACCGCGCAGCTGGTGCGCTTCTTCCGCCGCCACGGCACTGAGCCGCTGGTTCGCTTACCGCACCGAGCGCGTGACGGTTATGGACTCGGCGAGGACATTATCGATGAATTCATTGCCGCGAAGGTAAAACTTCTTATCACCGTCGATACAGGAATCGGCAGTGCTGTAGAAATTGAAAAAGCCAAAGCAGCCG
>DATDTQ010000173.1:0-2813 GCA_035290765.1 Candidatus Peribacteraceae bacterium | reverse complement strand
CTTATTGACGGGGCATCAAGCATACCAATATCCATACCGATTCATTTCGAGCCGAACGAAACAAAAAAACTTGAGTGGGCATTTAAACTCGACACGAGTGGCGATGAGGATGTGCGGCGTTTCTTGTCTGAACGTACCTGTAATGGTGATTTTTGTTGGAACAAAAATAATTTTGATATTCTTGCCGCTGATTCACGAGGAAACATCTTTAACTCTGACGGGATACTTCAGTCGCAAAAAGTCATTGATGACTGGTGGGTGTTTCCAAACAATCGGTCAGCTAAAGATCGGTTCGTGGCGTCAGTTGATTTGTTTCTTGGAATTATCGCCTGGAAGACTTTAGCACTAATACCATTACTGAAATGAAAGATTCCAACATCGAACCAGATACCCAACCCGAAGTTTCTGGTAGTGTTAGAGAGAACAGGCCGCGCCTTAATTGATGCGGGCCGGGATTACCCGGCATGATTTTACTAAATCACACACTTCGACTAAATCGTATGTCAAACCTTACAAAAAGACAGGTTGTGTGGACTGGCGCCGTAGCGCTCATACTGCTGATACCCCTGGCGATGCAGTTTCAGCCATTCACCGACGAAGTGCAGTGGAATGAAGCCATTGCCTATGGCGTCATACTGTTGATCGCTGGCGGTTTCTACGAACTGTGGCTGTGGCTCCAGACGCGCACCGGGGCGTACCGCATCGCTTTTGGCGTTGGGCTTGCGGGGATGCTCTTTCTCGGCTGGGTCAGTGGCGCTGTCGGTATAATTGGGAGCGAGAACCAACCCGTCAACTTGATGTACTGGGCAGTACCTGCCGTCCTACTCATCGGCTCTCTTATCTCACGCTTCAAGCCGCGCGGAATGGCGCGCACGTTGTTTGCAACGGCACTTGTTCAAGTGTTGGTTCCCGTGGTTGCACTGATTATCTCGCCAGAAGTCAGCTGGGGCAACGTAGGCGTTATCGGCGTGTTCGTTGTCAATTCCATTTTCGCCCTGATGTTTGTCGGCTCGGCTTTACTCTTTCGCCGTGCAAGCGCGAGCACAACTAAGCTTGAGGCGTAGCAATAATTGGACAAACGGTACCTGACACCGTTTCTTCATTTGCTCCGAAGCTTAAAGGCGGCATGCGCAGGCCTTGTTGCTGGGCCGGCTGTATCCATCGTTGAATAGGATTTTAGAGGCGTCGAAGAATTTCATGGCATAATTAAAAGATGGATGCGTACTCGTGGTATGCGACGCTCATAAAACCCGCGTGGGCGCCGCCGACGTGGCTCTTCTCTCCCGTGTGGACGGTGCTGTACGCGATCATCGCTGTCACATTCGGCTACGTATTCTACAAAGCGTTCACGAAGCAGCTGCCGTGGATGGTTGCCTTGCCCTTTGCACTCAACATTGTGTTCAATGTTGCGTTTACGCCGCTCCAATTCGACCTGCAGAACAACCTTCTCGCGGCGCTCGATATTCTTCTCGTTCTCGGCACCCTTATCCGGATGCTCGTCGCCATATGGCCCTTCTATCGATGGGTCGCTATCGCCAATGTCCCATACCTTCTGTGGGTTTCGTTTGCGACCGTCCTCCAGTTCACGGTCACGTACCTGAATTTCTAGCGCCCGTCCTCTGATGTTTTTCAATCACTATATTTAGGATTTAGGGAAAAGGTTCCTGACGCCATTTCCACAAAGGCTACTACTTCACCGCAAATTCCGTGGCTCTCCGATGGTTGGACGAGTTCAGAACTCTGGATTGGAAGCGGATCGCTAAAGAGCTGGAGGCGGTAGAGTTTGTTTTCGCAGTCTCCACCATCCAAGTATGACGGGCAGAGCAAATGTCAATACGTAATACAGGTATACATCAAGTTTGTAATACCCATCGGCGGGCTTGAGCAGGAGGACAAGAAAAATATAATCACAGACGATAGCGATTATAGCCCACGCGATACCGACGCTGAAATAATATTGGAACGAGCTTCCGTGGATTTTTTTAAAAAGCACCCAAAGCGTAATGAGCATCCCAATCGGCATAATGACCCAGCCGATGAGAGCTGTCGGCACAAACGCGAAAAACAAGAAGCCAAGAATATATCCGATGAGCCACAGAAGGAAGCCCCAACCGACTGCGTCTTTTAGTAACTGTATGTTCACAGGGTTGATTATACTCCTGTTTCTTGATGGCTCCGCGGGTAGGACTCGAACCTACAACCAACTCCTTACACTTGTCCTCTGATTTCTCAAAGGGGTGGACTATATCATCACCCGTTCTGGGTGCGAGGCGCTTCCGATCTCTTTCGAGACAGTACTCCCTTGCGGGATAGTCTCTGAACCTTCCCTGCGAGACGGCATTGGCTATCTCATGGGGCTTGGCTGCTGATTACCCACGTCTTGACGTTTGGGCTTCCAGCAATTCACCTCGTTTGCGTTCCCGAATCCCTTCGGGAAGCTGCGTTATGCCAGCCTCAACTTCGCGATGACACGTAGCACAGACAAGAATACATTTATCAAGTTCTGCTCTGATCTTGTCCCACGATCGGGTGTATCCCTTATCTCCGATGCCGAAATCTTTCTCTTTCGGATTTATGTGGTGAAGATCAAGCGCGCCCTGATATTTCGAGTATCCGCAAAGTTGGCATTTGCCGCCTTTATACTCGATGGCCATGCTTTTCAGTTTCCGTCTGCGCTTCGCGACCGCTCTGATGAGTTCTTCTCTCCGGTCGGCATATTTTCTCTTATCTGCCATATCCTAATTATATCAGGCTATTTGCGAGATAAGACGGCTCTCACAGGGAGCTGCTCTACCATTGAGCTACCGCGGAAT
>DATDTQ010000172.1:0-3119 GCA_035290765.1 Candidatus Peribacteraceae bacterium | reverse complement strand
CCTGCCACTGGCCTTCGTTGGAGAAGGCGATGGCCATGTGGTCGCAGCGCGCGCCCTCCCCTACCAGCACGGAACACGGATAGAGCATGGTTGTACCTGAGCCCATGTTCCCGCCGATCCATTCCATGACTGCGTCTTTTTGGACGATGGCGCGCTTGGTATTCAGGTTATAGGTATCGCGGCTCCAGTTCTCGACCGATGAGTAGCGCGCCTTCGCGCCTTCTTTGACGAAGATTTCAACGAGGCCCGCATGGAGGCCCTGACTACCGTATTTTGGCGCTGAGCAGCCTTCAATGTAATGCGCTTCGGCACCCGCTTCCACGATGATCAGCGTGTGTTCAAACTGCCCCATGTTCTTTGCGTTCATGCGGAAGTAGGCCTGCAGCGGCTCGGTCAGCTTCACGCCTTTTGGGACATACAAAAATGTTCCGCCAGACCACACTGCGCCGTGCAGGGCGGCAAATTTATGGTCACTCGATGGAACGCACTTCATAAAATACTCGCGCACGAGCTCCGGATGCTGCTGAAGCGCGTCATCCATGTCGAGAAAGATGACACCAATATCTTCCCATTGCTTCTTTAGATTATGATAAATCATTTCGCTTTCGTACTGCGCGCCGACGCCGGCGAGCATTTTGCGCTCCGCCTGCGGGATGCCGAGTTTGTCGTAGACCTTCCTGATTTCCTCCGGCACTTCGGACCAGTCGTTCGTTTCTTTGGCGCCGTGCCGCGCGTAATAAATGATGTTGTCGAAATCCAATTTGCTGAGATCCGCGCCCCAGGTGGGCAGCGGCTTTTCGTAAAAGATCTGGAGCGACTTCAGCCGATGTTCTAGCATCCACTCCGGCTCATTTTTGTCCGCGCTGATCCGGCGGATTAGCGCTTCGGAGAGGCCGCGAGGCGCGCCCACTGCATATGGAGCTGGATTCGCAGTGTCAAAAACTGCTCTATCAAGGCCGGCAAATATTGCAGAGTCACTCATACGACTGAAGTAAAACGGTATATCGGCACTTGCCGGGCGTAGCTCCAGGGAGCGAAGACCGGTGCAATGATTGAGTCTGCTGCCAACGTGAGTTTACACAGAAATTAGTATCAACGTGACAAAGTCGTGACTTTTAATAAAACAAGAAACTAATCAGTAAATCGCGGATTCTTTTTATCCTGTTGTTTTCCTCTAGATTATTGAACCATTCCCAAATTGTGGTTTCGCCTTTCGTGACGCGTAGTTGAAGAATAGCTCTATTTTCATCCGGAAGAGCTGCTCTCGCGGGTTCTTCTTGCTCCCATACTTCACTTGCCTCTAAGAGATCTCGCAACTCTTGACGCTGCTGCGTGGAAAGTAATGTAGTGCTTTCTATTTCCTTCCCATCGGAGCCTCTTCGAGTGCGAGTGAGATTTCGATCATTCTCAAGTCTAATCTCCTCGCCACCCCAAAGTGGGTGCATGTCCGAATATATTAAAGAAAAATTGAGGCTTGAACTATTTATGAAAAAATCTCTGACTGCTTCCTGATCACCAGATTGGCCCGGGCATGCCGCGAACTCGCATGTCGGCGGCACGCGGCCAACCCAGGATCCATCTGGACACTCCACCGCATCCGACGTGCAGAACATCGGCTCCTCAATTTGTAAGCGGTACATGATCTCGACCATTTCCCCTCTCGTAACAAGTTGGCTGTTTGCACGGATAGAGGCCGGTACTGCGTATCGTGTCTTCAGGTAATCCACATACACTTGATACCAAGCGCCGACTCCTGGTTGCAGCGGTTGACCAGCATGCAAATTGGCCACAATTTTTGCTGCCTCTGCAAAATTTATCGAGTTGCTAGGGCGAAACGTATTATCTGAATAACCAGTTGCAATCCTCAAGCAATAAGCAATTCGTAAATAATTAGCATACCAACTACTCCAATCTACATCTTGATATGCAATACCTAACTCACATACAGGCATTGTAAGATTCTTGGTCTCAATGAGAATCTTCAAAAATTCTGCTCTATTAACTGTAGCATCCGGTCGGAACATTCCATCTGCATAGCCTTCAACAACACCGCTGGTGCGTGCCCAGCTAATTGCTTCGTAGTATTGATGATCAGATCGCACATCCGTGAATGACGACACTGGACCATCGATTTCTCCACCGTGAGTTAAACAAGGTTCAGCAAAGTAATTGATCATATGACCATCTTCCGAACATGCCGGATGAACGGTGCCGTCACGGCAAACATACGGGTCACAAGAAAACTCAGATTCACCTTCCAGCACAGCCCGCTCTTGCTCAGTCAGAGGTTCGCTCATAGAACGTACATCATCACAAATACCCATAGTGTTGTTCGCGGGTAAGTAGACCAGGAATTGCTTATTTACTTGAAGGCGAGTGAGCGTCGGGATACCACCCGGCCACGCGACATCGCGAATCGTCATCGTCTGTCCCGTCTCAACACCTTTGTAAGCCGTATCCACAGCGACTAACCAAGTCGTCGTATTCGCATTCGAATCAGTGTCGGTATCGATAATTTCGAGTGGTGTGACAATCGCTACAACGACTGCTTCATCAAACCGCTGCGGCGCCGGGATCGATGGGCAGCTCAGCGCATCTGTAAACGCGGCCGGCAGAATCAGCATGCCGGCAATAATCGTCACGAAAACGGCTTTGACCCTAGCTTTCATACGTTTTGGGGAAGATACTTATGTAAGCAGAAAAGCCCGATTAGAGCAATTCAATGGAATCTAAAACCGCCGGGAGGCTGGCCTCCCCTTCGGGGCAGGCGCTAAAAATGTAATTAAATTCGGGGCCAAAGATTTCAACGTGGCTTGCAGCGCACTCGCTCGGGACGCTGTATTTGTACGCCACCAAATTGGCATCACCCACAAACATTTTTTCAGGCTCTAACTCTGTTACCGTCACTTCGCCAGCTGCGACCAAGGCCGCATTGCGTTCGAGTACTTCGGTTCGGATTGATCCGGATCCACGCGCTGGAACAAATGTTAATTGAATACTGTGCGCAAATGCGCAGGGGGCGATCTCAAATGGCGGGCCAAACTGAATGCCATCGATATCAGGGAGCGGCAAAAAGGCGCTTGCGATTGGCTCACTTTCATACCCCCACGTTTCATTGA
>DATDTQ010000171.1:0-3284 GCA_035290765.1 Candidatus Peribacteraceae bacterium | reverse complement strand
TAGCACCAACAAAAGGCTGGCATGAAACATCGCACCCAATCCCCAAATCCATAAATTCGACTTGAACAGGCTTTCGAAAAGCACAACTTCACGTGCCATGCGCAAAACTACTCCACCAGTGTTAACGGGAGCCGGCGTGGTCGGGATCTTGAGCGGGGCTGGAGTGCGCGCATAGTCGTAAATCCTGTAGCCTAGCCCCAGCGCGAACAGCGCGAACGCGAGGTAGAACAGCAAGGCGAAGAGTGTGCTCATTGTCTGGGTCTGGGTGTCAGTTGCCATGCAGGGTGCGTTTTACGCACCAATTGCAATGGTGCATGGAATGCGCCCTACGATGTTCTTCTGATATCAAATGCAGCCTGTAGGTTTCGGCAACCCGGCAATCTTGCATGCCTGTTTGCCCGGGCCGTATGGGAACAGCCCATACAGATATTCGCTGTTGCCCTTTTCCGCGCCAAACTTCTTGCCGATGGCTTTGGTCAACACACGAACTGCCGGGGCAATTTGATATTCTTCAAAATACTCGCGCAAAAAATTGACCACTTCCCAATGCTGCTCGGTCATCTCGATTTTTTCCGTTTGCGCGATGTAGTTTGCGACTTCGGTATTCCAATCGGCCAGATTAGTAAGGTAACCCTCTTCATCCGTTTCATAAGATTTGCCTTCAACTTCGATATTGGCCATGCTTTCTCTCCTGTTTGTTTATGAATCTGTACCGGACAAGCCGGAATCCAAGGTAGGCCGGGCTATGCCCGACATGGTGGGCAAAGCCCACCCCACCCTACACTAAAGCCATGACTGGCAATTCTTGTTGCTGGCGGCAAGTTCGACAAAGCCGCCGTAATCGACGGGTAAAATCCCTTCGATGACGCGGCTAGTGAATCCGCGCGCGTCAATATCGGGTTGCAGTACATAAATTTTGAAACGCCCCATCGCCTCGCGTATCTTGCCTTCAAACGAATTACCGGTTGTAGCGGCATAAACTGCGTCTTCGATAAGCAAAATATCTCCGGGTTGAGCAACGCGCAAGCAGCTATCCAGCGAGCCATTTGTCAGCGGAGATTTATTGATGATATGCAACATTTAACGGTTCTCCATTATTTAGAAGCTCAAGACCACGTCTTGCTGATCCATCAATTCGCCCATTTCAGAGCGCCCGAGAACAGTCACATCCACCAGCAAGTCTTCTTCGCTCAGGCCGCGTGCTTCCAGTGATTCTTTTTCGACATATAATTTTTCAATGTCATAACCTTCCAATGCGCGGTAAGCCGGAGAAAAGTTCTTGGTTTCGATGCCCTTGGTCTGCTGACCCTTTTTCAGTTGATATACGCCATCGTCCAAAAACACCAGGGAAACGTCCTGGTCGAACGCTGCGGTAATCAACACCACTTCGAGCGATTCCAGCGCATAGATTGTGCCGTGCGGAGCCTTGCGGTTAACGAACATGAATTTCTTGATATCACTCATCCCATTCTCCCTAATCGCCGAACACAACCAGACGGTCGGTTTTAATGCCCGCTTCCGTTAACTGGCCCAGCCCGGAAATACGAAAGCCTTGCGCCAGATTTTCTTCCTTGATGCCACGGCGTAATGCTGCGGCGACGCAAACCACCAGATCTACGCCATGCTCCTCGTTGAGTTTGCTCCAGCGATTGACAATATGGCGGTCATCTTGCGGCGGTTCGGTCAGCTTGGAGGAGTTATTCACCCCATCGTGATAGAAAAATACGCGCCACACTTCATGGCCTTTTTCGATGGCCGCCTTACAGAACAAATAAGCCGTATCGCTGGCTTGATGCTGATAGGGGCCTTCGTTAACAACTATGCCGAATTTCATTTTAGTCATCCTAAAAATTTGTTGTAGGTCGGGTTTTAACCCGACACCCCAAATGTCGGGCTGGCTTTGCATAACCAATCGACTAAGCCGCAAGCGGCAAGTCGCTGGTTAAAGCCCGACCTACGTTCAGAAGCGAATATGAGTTGAAGCATTAAGTGTGGAACGGGAGCCGCGCCAATCATCGATCAGATACTTGGTGAATGGCAATCCAGTCTTTTCAAAGAACTGCGGCCAGCCGATGCGTTCGATCCAATCCGCCATCCGCTCCCATGGGCGGGCGTCTTCCTTGTAAACGTGCAGAATATTTTTTACCGCTTCAGAAACTTCAGGCCATCTCGGCGGATTATTTGGCAAGCCGGAAGCAACCATTTTCATGAAAGTCGGTTTGCCGCGCGCATTGGCATTTTTTCCGCCCACCCAGATCGCCAGCTTGGAATTTTCCGGATCGTTGATTTGCATTGGCGGGCAAGGAGGGTAGCAAGCACCGCAACACATGCATTTCGATTCATCAACTTCCAGGGAAGGCTTGCCGTTCACCATGGCCGGACGAATCGCCGCGACCGGGCAGCGTGCCACTATCGTAGGGCGCTCGCAAACATTGGCGACCAGATCATGGTTAATCACCGGTGGTTTGGTATGCTGAATGACGATCGCGATATCGGCTTGCCCGCCGCAATTGATTTCGCAACAAGATGTGGAAAGATGCACACGGTTTGGCATTTCCTCGCGCCTGAACTCAACAATCAGTTCATCCATCAATGCCTTGACAGCTCCGGACGCATCCGTGCCGGGGATGTCGCAATGCAACCAGCCTTGTGTGTGCGCGATCATCGAAATCGAATTGCCAGTGCCGCCTACCGGGAAGCCGCCTTTTTCCAGTTCTGCAATCAGCGGGTCAACCTTTTTCGCACTGGATACCATGAATTCGATATTGGAACGAATGGTAAATCGCACATGGCCTTCCGCAAACTTGTCGGCGATATCGCACAATCTCCGGATGGTATGAACGTCCATTTGCCGCTGTGTGCCAGCGCGGACCGACCAGACCTCGTCACCGCTATAGGCGACATGGTGCAACACGCCGGGGCGCGGACGGTCATGATATTTCCAGTTGCCGTGGTTCTTCAGCAGCAACGGATGCAGATACTGCTTGTTGTCGGGTACGCCGGTCTCTTTCGGCTTGCGCATTTTTATAGGTGCATTCATCTTCTATCTCCTCAGGCAGCTTGCTGCTTGTTTTTTTTCCGGGCATTAATCTTGGCGACTTCTGCATCCCATCCATCGGTGCGGATGTAGGGGTTGGTGCGTGGCGTGGAGACCATATTGACATCCACCTCGATTTCCATCGCTTCAAGGAAAGCAGCCAAACCGATACGCTCGATCATTTCGCCGGTGCGTTCGTGTTCAAGCGCATTTTCCGCGAAGAAATCAATGGTGCGCTGGCCGAGGT
>DATDTQ010000170.1:0-15680 GCA_035290765.1 Candidatus Peribacteraceae bacterium | reverse complement strand
TGTTGGGGTTTTGCATTGCGGCTCGCCAGCTTCAGTAAGATACCAACCCCACCTCCCGAAAGGAGCATCCAGTTCAATGAATTTTATGCCTTTGGCCATGTCGGCTTCAAATTGCGCTATAAGACCGGCCCAGCCGCCTGACAGCGCTCCCCACCCGATGCGTCGGTTGCTGACGTCATCGTACGGATCAGCCGGGTCACCAACGGAATACACTTCCGGTGGCCGCGAAGTGCCGATGTTATACATAATGCCAATCATGTTTTTTGGATTGATCGTCACTGTTTGGGAAGCAGCGACCAATTGAGCCTTGAATGCTTTGTTACTCACCGTCAGAACGGTTACGCCTACAATAAGCAGGCTGACGCAGAAATTGCCGACGAGACGGTAACGCTGTTTATTCATGTAATCTGTTCATTATAACAAAATAACCAGTAGTGAGCCATGATCTGCATTGTTCTGTTCTACATCGAGATCCGGTCAGTAATAACCCGTAGAAGCGGGTGATCCCAGAATGTCAGAAGCATTGCTGTAAGCAGCAAATACACGCCAATGGCTCGATTCTCTTGGCCATGCAAAAAAGAGCCAAGCACAGCTCCATAGACAATGACATGGGCAGCCACAAATTTGACGGCAAAAGGCCAGAGCGAAAAGGCAGGTGGCGAAAACCGCATTAACCCGTCCACCGGAGTCGCCAGGTACGGTAAGTAGGGCTGCACTGAGCGAAGCCATTCAAATGGCATGCTCATCAAATAGATCAGAAGAAGCCCCATAAAGGCCCCCACAATCATCCCTGTGACATACGGCCCGCGCGGCGGGCGCAAGACCAGGAGTCCAATGAGAATCAAAAAGAAAGCGACCATCGGTAACGCTTGCAAGAAGCCGGCTGAATCCCAGGTACTGCCAGGCATCGACCGGTGACACTGCAGATGTTGATGGTTGTTATGAATGTAATTGCAGATGACCTTCACTTGTTTCTCTTGAGCAAGAGCATACAAACAGCTGTCGACTTCTGCTAAATCGGGTTCCAGATTTTGGCACACTTGAATTTCCGCTCGTAACGCCGGGTCGGGTACGTACAGTTGAGCTTCAACCGGGGAAGCGAGACTTGTCAGAACAATGATGAGTAAGAATTTTTGCTTCATAAGCTTTCGTACGCTTGTTGTAACACTAGCGTATCATCTTCCAAAAGAGGGGATTCACACACGACCACGCCACCGATGTGGCGATCGTGCAAGACCTGCAAAAAGTCGCGCCATTTTGCGTCACTCTCTGCAAGAGGCAAATGCTTACGCTCGCCTTTGGCAGAATACGCAATGCCAGAGTAATGCATGTGAACTGTCGTGAGTGACTTTTTCCCGAGCGTTGCTTCGTATTGATCGAACATGTCGTTCCACTGTTTCACTGAATTGAAATGTCCATTACTACGAGCATGCATGTGCGCAGGATCTAAAACAGGGTACAAATCAAACTCTTTACTGATTCGAAGGACTTCATCGAGTGTTCCAAACTGGGTAGGTTTTCCCATGGTTTCAAATCCCAGATTGGCTTTGATTTTGCGCTTGTTTTGTTCTTTCAAAATGTCTTCTGTGGCTCTTTGGACGTTATCGTATGTTTGTTCTGGCGTTAAACCAAGATAAAACGCGGCATGGACGCACACGGAGCGTACGCCAGCCAGGTCCGCCATTTGCAGCGCCAATAAAATACGCGCTTTGCTGGCGGCTAATTTGACCGGGTCCTGTGCATTGAGATTAATGTAGTAGGGCGCATGGACGGTCAGCGACATCTGTAATTTCTTAGCTGTACTGCGAATCTCACGCATCCTCTCTTCATTACGAGGAACTTGCTGCACCCATTCCAGTTCCATGGCTCGTATACCAAGCGCATGCGTTCGCTTGAGTCCATTCACAGTACCACCGGGTGAAGGCGTAGACAGTGGTGTTCCTGCGACAGCGAAACGTAATTCCGACATCGTGGACGAAGTGTACTCTTTTGGAGCAGGATACGCGTGTGGAGATTGACCAAACACTCCTTGATCGGCTGCTCCGTCTTCCTTTAGGGGAAGGGGCGTACCATGCCGTCGAACGCCTCGAAGATGCGGGATTTGAAGCCTGGTGGGTCGGTGGAGGGGTGCGAGACCTCTTGCTGGAACAGTTGCCCACAGAAATTGATATTGCAACAAATGCAAAACCAGAAGCAGTGGCTACACTTTTCCCCAAGTCTGACACGAGCGCCGCGGCACTCGGCGCCGCCGTCATTGCCGTGAAGGGGTCTATGTTTGAGGTGACAACGTTTCGAGAAGAAAGTGATACCATAGAAGGACGCGCGCCTACTGCAGTGAAATTCGTTGACCGACTCACCGATGCCAAACGCCGCGACTTTACCGTGAACGCCATCTACTTCCATCCACTGCGTCGCACCATTGACGATCCGACTGGTGGAACATCTGACCTCCACGAACGGCTCGTCCGCTTTATCGGCGAGCCGTCGGTACGGATTACGCACGACCCGCTGCGTTTACTGCGCGCGGTTCGTTTGCGAGCCAATATCGATGGTCAATATCATCCCGAGACGTTTCAAGCTCTCAGCCAGAAGGCTACGGAGATCAAGCGACTCTCGGGCAGCCGCTGCTTTGAGGAGTTGCAGAAAATACTTGTAGGAAAAGGACCAGACCGCGCCCTGGAAGATCTGTGGGAATTTAAGATTTTGCAGGAAATTCTTCCCGAACTGGCTCGTTGTAAAGGGATTGCCCAACCAGCGGATTTTCACCGTGAAGGTGACGTGTGGGAACACATGCTTCTTTGTTTGCGAGCATTTACTGAGGACCACGGAATAGATGTGCGCTTGGCTGCGCTTTTTCATGATTGCGGCAAAGCCGAAACCTTTTCACTGAGTGACCGTATTCGCTTTAACGAGCACGCTTCTGTCTCCCGGGATTTAACCGTTGCCGCTCTCAAGCGCATGCAGTGTCCCCGGCAGCGAACCGATAAAATCGGCTGGCTTGTGGGTCATCACATGACGCTGGGCGAATTTATTGACATGGAAAGCGAGCCCAAGGCGCGCTGGTATTACCATCCGTGGTTCACAGAACTGCTGCAGTTATTCTGGCTTGATATTCAGGGGACAGAGCCTGCCGATACAAGTGGGTATGACCGACTCCTCGATGATTATAATCACTTTCTAGATTCTCATCCTCGTCCGCCTAAACCGCTTCTTGGCGGTGATGAAGTCATGGAGATATTGGGTCTCAAGCCAGGGGAGAGGGTGGGGGAACTGCTGCAGCAGCTGGAAGCAGCTCAGCTCCGTAAAGAAGTGACGACGCGAGCCGAGGCACAAGAATTTTTGAAGCGAATAGCCAAATAGAAGCAACTCTGCTACAATAAGATGAAATGCAGACAAACAAATCTCACTCCAAACGGGTATGGCTCCTGTGCGCACTTGCACTGATTATTGGCGTTGGGGCGATCGCTTCGGTGGCATATCAGGTCTCCTTGAATACAAACTCGGGATCGTCCGTCGGAAGCTCGGTACAGGTAGCGCCAATTGCAAAAGACACCATTGAGCCAATCGAAGTGACTGCAGAAGAAGAGCTACCAACGGTGTTGAGTCAGGAAGAACGCATGCAACTGCACCTCAAGCTGAGCCAAGCACAAGCTGAAGCTGAGGCTGTTCACATCCTTTCCATGCATGTTGATGCGGATGCACCAGATTGGACCAAGTGGCGCCAGGATGTGACGCGTATCCAAACGCTCATTACTGAGGAGCAAGATCGTCGTATGAGTACGCTTCTGAAACCATACAAATTATCGTTGTCTGATGCAGACGATATTTGGGCTTTCACACTCCGCGAAGGGCGCTGGCAAATTCCGCCGTCAGACCCCATCGATTCAATTGCTGATTGGTATTACCGAAGCGGTCTGCGTTTTTACTTCGCGGGAGGTGTGGAGAATTTCACGCAAGCCTACTACGAATTTGCGGTGGCGACGGCCTTCGGCCACGAATTGTCTCAGCAGCTTTCCGAGAAAATAGCGCCGCTCGTGCCTGAAGAGCAGCGCGACCACGCCGTGGCGTTCGCCATCAATCTCCAAACGCTCATGATGCCGGAAGAAGTCACGGAGGTGCTAGAATAACCCTGTGCGCCAGTAGCTTCAGCCTTCGTCCACCTGCGCACTTCGTGCTTCGGCGGACTACGGCCGACAAGCAGTTGGTCGGCGGTTCTGATAAAATCAACATTGTGCGCCAGTAGCTCAGTTGGTTAGAGCACGGGACTTATAAGCCCGCGGTCGATGGTTCAACTCCATCCTGGCGCACCACATTCGCGAAAGAAAAACCTGCGGTTTTCCTCTCGCGGCCTCTCCTTTCCCTATATTGTGGTCCTCCAGGCAGGCAAAGCCTGCCTTCGGACACTTTTTCCCCACTAGCCATGTCAAGCATCGCCACCATTACTGTTAGAGATCGAACAGAGGCCGGAGAAGTCGAAGCAAGAATTAAAGCAGCATCTTCTTACGTTGATGCTGTAAAACAAGAAGGCGATCAGTTGCGAGTTGAGTATTATGGCATGATGCATCGTTACGAAGATGGCAGGTCAGATAACAATGATGCGGCAGTGAAAGCAGATTTGGAAGCTGCTGGATTTGAAGTGGTAGACCGGTAAGAACTCAACCAGAAGTTCTTGAGCCTTGCTTAGCTCATCAGTACTCTTAATTAGCTCTGGGCAATTAGCTCAGCTGGTTAGAGCGTTCGGTTCACATCCGAAAGGTCACTGGTTCGAGTCCAGTATTGCCCACCACTCGACCGCTTTGCTCGCTCACCGTTCGACTGTGAGCTCACGGTTGTCGAACAGTGGTCTACGCGCTGCGCGCTCCGGCCATTCTTCGGAGTTCGAAGAGTGGAATGACAGTGAGCGGAGCCGCTGCGAAGTCGAACTGCCCTGTTCGTTTCAGTTCGAACGTCATCCATTATTGCCACCAGCGTATAGAGGAGGTGATATACTCCACCCATGGACTTCTTCAATGTCCTCTCGCAGAACAAAGACTTCATGTTCGGAGCCTATAACCTGACTCCTGTCTTATTGGGCTTCACAGCGCTTGCGCTTATTGATGTCGGTCTCAAGGCCTGGGCAATGTGGCGTGCAGCTCGAATGAATAAGATCTACTGGTTCATTGGTCTCCTGTTGATCAATTCGCTGGGGATTCTGCCGATCATCTTCTTACTGATAACCAATGAACAATACAAGCAATGGCTGCCGCAAAAAACACAGAGTCCTGTTAGCTAAGCTTCTTCTGCAGGGGTCGTCGGATGCTCAGGGTTCTGCGGTGTTCCAGCAATGGCGATAACATGTTGTTTGGTGTCATCTGAAGCAAAGGTTACGTTATCCGCCGATTTCTGCGCTTGTAGCAGGATTTTCTGGAGGGAGCCTAAAGCTTCTTTTTTGTCCACGCCTCCACCAGCTCGCGTGAGGTTCGGTAAATCAATGACTGCGAAAACATTACGGGCGTCTCGTTCAATTCGAACGGTAACCGGTTCGCGGACACCTTCAAATTGGTGGTGCTCCAGAGTTTCAATAATCTCCCCAAATTGATCCCGTTTGTATTCAGGCGCAGCCGGTTGAAGTTGCATTTTACCCACGTTTAAACCGTAGTCCTGTAAAGCACCGAAGACAAGAGCTTACTTTTCCTGCTTCACCGAAACCTTCAGCACGCCTGTGCGTCCAGCCTGCGTGACGCGAACATCAAAGTCACCCAGTGCTTTGATCGGATCACCAATCGTGATGATATCCTCGGAGACATCGAGTTTGTGCTGCTCTTTAAGAGCCTCCACAATGTTCTTTTCCGTAACTGCTGCGTATAGTTTGCCAGTTTTGGTTGCTTTCCGTTGGAAGGTAACGGTGCGACCAGCGATTGCTTTCGCTGCTTGCGCGACCATCAACTTCTCTTGTTCACGCTCCAGTGCCCGGCGCTTAATCTGTTCGGCATAGCGTCGACGCACTGTCGGTGTGGCAACCATCGCTTTGGATTGCGGCAGCAAAAAATTCATGGCATAGCCATCGCCCACGATGAGGAGATCGTTCTTCTTCCCGACTTCGGGGATATCCTGTAGGAGGAGTACTTCCATGGGCATAGAATGAGAAAGACAAGAACCATTGCTTCCGTTCCGAGAGCCCAAGCATCTTACTTACCGAATTGAGGGTAGTCAAGAGAATACAACTTTGTTGTAGCAACAATGTGTTCAATAGGACCGTAGCCTCAGGAGCCAAGGAATGAAGCTCCACCAACTCACACCGGTCTTGAAAACCCGCTCCTCGTCCATATACCAGTTATGGAGAGTGAGGAAACGATCTGAATGCAGTGAAAAATGGGCCAATTCCACTCCCTGCAGCTTTTGATGGACTGCAAAGGTATAGAGCGGGGCGTAGAGGAAAATGGCCGGAACATCGTTACTAAGCGTTTCTCGGAGCTCCTGAAGCGATTCAGTCCGCTCTTCGGGGTCCGCTTCCTGACGAATGAACTCGAGGAGCCGGTCAGCCTGCAAGGACGAATACTGCGACAGATTATAGGCATCAAGGAGTAATTCACTGCGATCGTCGGTCACTTTTTGGACACCCGAACTGTGCCAGTACGGGTAACTATCGAGGTTATCAAGCAGCGATTGGCCAAAGAGCAGCACGTCGTAATCGCGGCGCAACAATTTCTCTTCAAAGTCTTCGCGCGAGCGAGGAATATCAATCTCGACTGCAACTCCCAGCTGTGCCCACTGCTCACGCACAAGCGTGGCAATTTCGGCATACTGTGGCGGCGATGCACTAGTAAGCAGGCGCAATGTCAGGCGTTCACCGCGATCATTGACGCGAATATCAACGGGATCAGCCTCAGTTCGGATCCGAAGAGTGTCATCTTCCAAAAAGAGATCACTGACAGTGATGCGTTCTGCTCCCGGAATAGTGCCATCGCGTGAAGCCAGGAACAGCTGCAGTAATTCTTGCTCGCGATTCGCTCTGTCAAATAATTGTGTGTTGGTTGCGCGTGTCACGTAAAATGAATCCACGGGATCACCATTCAGCTTCCGGAGAGTCAATAAATTGACACCGGGAATAATGGCACCCGTATTGAGCGTTGGAAGCTGAACGATCCAAGCGCCAGAATCTGTTGGCTGCACCTGCACAGGAAGGCCATTCAGCGTTCCACCCGTTCCAAGCTCAAGGAGCGTGCCTGTCACCGTCAGTGCAGCGCCGTCTTCCAGGAGGGCCACAGGCGGTAATCGAAGGGCTCCGGTGCGGTTAGCTTCCACTTGCTCAAGCAGACGCTGCAGCCGTACCTTTTCCGGTAAATGCCACTGCGAAACGAAGAGCGCACCTTGCGCAGCATCGGGATCAAATTGAAAACGCCAGTCATCCTCGCTCAGTTCCAACAGCGGTGTGTCGACAATGAATTGCTCGTGCGTAGCATCGGCAATGGCTTGTTTGTCCGTGCCTAACTGCAAACCAAGTCGAAGTTGCTGATCCTGGAGTGCGGGACGGGAAGTGTTCAGGAAGAGCGCGACATACTGTGGGAGTTTATAGTCGATCGCCCGGAACCTATTGGGAACAAGTGGTTCACCGTCATCATTTCTGGGAACAAGGCGGACGCCGTGTAGATTGCGGAGGTCCGAAAGCAGGGTTTGGTAATCAGGGAAGATCCGGAAGATAACGCGATCCAAATGATAGGGTGGGGGAACGGTTTCCCGCTCAAAGCGCTCCAACGTGACTTCTGTACTTAGTTCCGTTTGCACAATGCCTTTAACGGCATAGGGACCGGCACCAACAGGCTGGAAGCCAAAGTCCAGCGCTTGATCCAATCGATCAACCGGTACACCTTCAAAGCTGCGTTTTGGAACCAGGCCCAGCGTCAAATTACTTGAGAAGAATCGATAGGATTCTTCCAGGCGAAACCGAACCGTACGATCATCGATTGCTTCGATTGTTACTCCCTGGAAGTTTTGGCGCAGGAGTGTATTCGAAAACGCAGGGTCTTGAATCATCTGAAACGTAAACATCACGTCATCTACTGTGACGGGGTGAGGGGACTCCACCGTTGAATCGTGCCACTGTAAACCGTCGCGAAGCGTCAGCGTATAGAAGCGGTTATCATCACTCACTTTCAACGTGGCCAGGTCCTCGACGATCGATTGCGTCGTCGGGTCGTAACGGAGAAGACCGCCAAACACGAGTGAAGCAATGTCTCGATTCACATCATTTTGAATGATGAACCACGGATTGAGTGGATGAAGTTGACCGACAGAACCTTCAATGTATGTGCCGCCGCGACTGGGTTTAAACTCCGTGTTACGCGTGTAAAAAACGCGTAGCAGTACCAAAAGGAGAAGAATGACTGCCGCCGCAAACACACGCCACAGAAAACGGCGGCGTCCTTCGACGCTCGCTTGCCGTCGAGAAGAAAGACGAAAAGCAGCCAAGTCAAAGGGGCGTAGATCGGGTTACAGGTACCAACGCAAAATGCTTAAACCAAAGAAGACCACAGCGAGCCAGATGCTCGCCCGGTAAATCACGCGTTCCGCGCCGCGGCGTTGCACAACGACCGAACCGCTTCCGCCAAAAGTGGCCGAGAGGCCGGACACTCGGTGCTGAATGAGAATACTCGCGAGGAGCAGGATCGCCATGATGGCCTGAATCATTTCGAGGATTGCTTGCATACAATGAAAGTGTATCAGAGAAGCAGAGAAATAGAGAAAAAAGTGCCGGTTCTCTGGTTCTCTGTTTCTCTCCGGTATGGTCTGCGGTAGCTTAAGTGCTGGGCGGCTAGCTCAGCTGGTTAGAGCGTCTGGTTTACACCCAGAAGGTCACAGGTTCGAATCCTGTGCCGCCCACCAACCTTCGCTCTGCGAAGGTTGCCGGCCGTAGCTCCGACATTGAAGTTGCGCTTTTTGCTGCATGGGCAGAGTTTCGGTTGGCAAGCCACAGGAGCGAGGACCGGCTTTTGCCGCTCGCTCCGGCCATTATATGCCCGCGAATCGAATGACTCTGAGTGAATGAGCGCAGCGGAATGACTCGAAGAGCCTGCATCCTCCCTATTCAGGCAAACCGCCAAACCACGACCTTAAAACCTCTATTGACAAAATATTAATCTAGTTTTACAATCACCGCCTTTCTTCTTCTCATCCTCGGTATGAAGCAGCACCACAGCCGCTTTCTCCGCGTTCTTAGCGCGAATATCGGCCTCACCCTGGCACTCACATCGAGTGTCGTCCCTGTATTGGCACAGCCCTTCTCAGAAGGACGGGCCAATCTGCGCCTGACGATTTCTGACGACAGAGTCTTTGCGGAACCCGGCGAGATACTGCAGTACCGCATTGCTCTGCGTAATACTGGTACCAGTGTTGGGGTAACCGACATTCGACTTGATCTGCCCTCACAACTCCTCTTGCAAACTGTTTCCGGTCAACACCAAAAGGATGGCGGCCGAATCATTTGGGACAATACGGAAGTTGCGCCGGGTGAAACACGTGAGTTTGTTGTAACAGCCACGATTGAACGCGAAGTTCCCGATTTTTTCGCCATTCGCGTCCGCGTGGCCGCAGGTCCTCTCATTGCTTCCGACACTACATCGGTTGGCCACGAGGCTATTCAGGCGGCTGCACTCTATGTTTCACTGACGGATGGTCGCGACACTGTTCGGTCAGGTGAAGCCTTGGGGTACGACATTCTGCTCGAAAACCGCAGTGATCGTGTTCTGCCACATATTAATGTGACTGCAACAGTCCCTACGTACACCGATTTTGAAGGTGCTTCAGACGGCGGTATTTGGCGCGACAACGCTGTGCACTTTGAAGAAATCACGTTGCCTCCGCGTGGCACGCGAGTGCTTCACTACGACGTTCGCGTTCACCGCGGAGTTGTTTCCGGTCAGCCATTGCGCGCTGGCGCTCGAGCTGGCAGCAGCGAGGCGCATGATGTGACGATTGTTGATGGTGAAGTTGCGGTTCCTTCCCTCGTCGGTCCGCTTCTCCGCAAAACCGCTGATCGCCGCGAGCTTGCGCCAGGCGGCCTTGTTACCTACACGATTGTTGTCCGCAATAACACCACGGAGACCTTCCGAAATGTGATGGTGACGGATGAATACGACAGTAACCTTATTCGTGCCGTTGACCCGGCTGGATCCGTGGTCACTGCTTCAACCATGAAGTGGTCAGTTCCCGTCATTGAACCAGGTAATGAATGGGTCATTCGCTACCGCATGATGATCAATCCCCAAGCGATCCACGCGGTGAGCATCCGTAACGTCGCCACTGTCACCGGTGATGGCTTGGCTCTCGTAGCTCCTGGTGAACGCCAGGCAGCTGTCACTCTCGGTGTGTTACGCAACATGCCACGAACGGGTGTTGGCTTGGACGGACTGTTTGTCCTCTTGAGCGGGAGTAGCAGCCTCCTGGGCACACTTGGCATGCGCCGCCGCTTTATCATCTAATTGTTTGAAATAAAAAAGGCCTCCGCCAAACGCGGGGCCTTTTTATACGGAAAGATTATCAACCACCCAATGCGCCAAAGAGCTCGCCCATCAAGTCCACGATCGTCCCGAAGTCGAGTTCGAACGGAATGTCGAGCAGTCTCGCAATGAAGGCCACGACGAAGTAGGCGATAAAAGACACGAAGAGACCGATGATCGCATAGCGGATCGTATTCACCGCTCGCTTGATCTTCTCTTCGTTACCGGCAGAAAGAATGAAGGAGATACCGCCAACAATTATATAAACAAGGCACAGGATGGCCGCGACGATCAGCGCAAGCGCCAGAAACGCCGTGATAATCTCAATGAGATTTCCTTCCTGAAGGAGTTCACGCAGCATAAGAAAGGGGGAAATTAAGAGGAAAGTGGTTCAAGAATTTTAATGTTAACGCGTTCTGAAGCATTGCCACCGATCATGCGGAGAAGAATCCGGAGCGCTTTGATCGTTTGGCCTCCTTTTCCAATGACTTTGCCCATGTCTCGTTCACTCACTTTTACTGTCAACAGAATACCTAGTTCGTCATGGCAAGATTCAATACTCAGCTCGTCTTTATCTTCGACCAGTGCTTGCAGCACATACGTCAGAAACGCCAAGCCGGGGGTCCCCTCGTTCGTCGCAGTCGTATCAGCCATCGGCCAAAGCTTACGCCGCTTCGGCGGGCTTGTCATCACCTTCTTTGGCCTCTGGAGCCGGTGCCTCGGCCTTTTCCTCCTTTGTTTCCGCAACTGGAGCGGCAGCAGCAGCGGGTGGGGGAGCGGCTTCCTCTGGTAGCTCCTTTTTGGACCGGCGGTGCGTGTAGCGCTCCATGAAACCTTCAAGGTCTTTTACGCCTTGCTTGCTCAGCAAGCGAGCAACGGTATTAGAAATGTGGGCGCCACTCTTGAGCCAGTGGTGAACTCGATCCGCTTTGAATTCCAACACAACCGGGTCACGTCCTGGTAAGTAATGGCCAATCACTTCCAATGATTTGCCTTTCACTGCCGCCGCCTTTTCCGCCACCACCACGCGGTAGGTGGGGGTACTGTTGCGGCCGGTGCGTTGTAAACGAATGACGAGCATTGTGTGAGAGAGACGCCGCCTAAACCGTGGCGCCACGCGCGGCAGCATAGCAAGCAAAAGGGCTTCTGCAAGCAATTCTTTCCCTTTTAGGTCAATTCGCGCGGCTTATACGAAGCCCTGTGATCTGGGTACCTGGAACTGACTCTTGGAGAGCGGCCAGAAGAGCCGCTTCGTGCAGCCGCAATTCCTGAGCGGCAATGGAGGTTTCACATTCAACTTGCAATACTCCGTCACGAAACACTGTACTACGCAGGGACTGCGCTACGGCTGGCAGATGATCCGCATACCAACGTTCTGCTTGGTAGCAAATAAGCGCTGACTCCGCCTGCTGTTCCAGACCGTGGCGACGGAGGGTTTTGGGCAACAAAGCGCGCAGTAAATCCATGAAGGTCATCTTAGCGGATCTCAGTCAGCGCTCCTTGCAAAAGAGCCGCCGTTTGAGCGGCTGCTTTCTGCCAGGAGAAAGGGGGAGGAGTGGGTCTTGGTAGATCACTGACCGCCGACATCGCCTGCGCCAGAGCTTCGACAGTTGGCTCCACCAGGAGTCCTTGATCCTGCACCACCTCGGGAATCGCGCCGCGGCGCGTGGCGATGATGCGCGCGCCGCAGGCGCGTGCTTCCGCGCCAGGTAAGTAAAAGCCTTCATAAAGAGACGCTGTCACCAGCGCTTCTGTACCAGAGAGAAGTGCGGGTAAATCGTCGTCAGGTACATTCGCGAGAAGTCGTGCACGTGGTGGTAATTGTAAGCCAGATGTCTCTTTACCTCCGCAGATCAAGATGAGCGAACAATCAGTCCGCGAACATCGAGTAAATGCTGCGAGCAACACCGGAACATTTTTATGTTCCTTTGCATTCCCCAGATATAAAAAGTACGGGCCGCTGATGTCGTAACGACGTTTCGTCTCTTCGATAATTGGTGAAGACATCGGTCGAAACAGCGGTTCGACTCCTTCGAGAATTACGTTCGTTTTTGCCGTGACGGATTCTCCATAGGTCGCAGCCAGTTCGTTCTTTGTAAACTCACTGACCGCAATGATCCGTCGCGCTCTACGAACCGCTCGATCAAAAACCAAACGGTATGCAATCCGTTTGTGGAAGGGTGATTGATTGGGGTAGCGATGCAGAATCAAATCGTGAATGGTCACGACTGTCGGAACAGTAGTGTTCAATGGCACATTGAAATGGGGTGAAAACAGAAGAAGCAGCTTTTGTGATCGAATCAACTTCGGGAATGAAATCTGTTCACCAAATGAATAGTGATCAAAATCAGCCGTTACCAATTGCGCACCGGAAATTGACCGTAACCATTCTTCCGCCTTGGATCGCACAAAGAGAACATACTCAAAACCATCAGATCGATGCAGAAGCTCTGTCACGATACTGCGCGTATAACGGCCGAGGCCCGCTGCCGCGGCCGCAAATCGACAATCAATTCCGATACGTGCTGCCATCTCTCTGGCATCATAGCCGTGTGACCGTACGCGCGATACTTACGATGGCCCAAGATCTTCCCCGCAGTGATGCAGAGCTGCTTTGTGCGTATAGCTTGGATCATGATCGGACCTGGCTACTGGCTCACCCGGAAGCGCTCGTTTCGCCGAAGCAAGCCGATCATTTTTTGAAATTACTGGAGCGCAGGCAACGCCACGAACCGCTGGCTTACCTTCTTGGTGAGAAAGAATTTTATGGCCGGACCTTTATCGTCAATCAAACCGTCCTCATCCCGCGACCAAGTACCGAAGGATTGATCGACGCAACTCTGCTGTTTTTAGAAGACGGAGTGGAGCGGGTTACGCCGATTGATACGGATATTTCAGCCGTCAGTGTGAGAGTTGTTGATATTCGAAACGTTCATACAATTGTCGATGTCGGTACCGGCAGTGGCTGTATCGCGATCACGCTAAGTTTACAGCGGCCCGAATTTCATATCATCGGTACTGACATTAGCGAACGTGCGCTCGAGCTTGCCCAGAAAAATGCGCAGAACCTCGGCGCTCAGGACATTGATTGGAAACAGGGTGATGGACTCAGTCCACTCGCCGATCTACGGGAGCCGTTTTTGGTCGTAAGCAATCCACCGTACATCCCAGAAGCCGAAGTTTTGATGCCAGATGTGCAGCTTCATGAACCAGCTGTGGCCCTACGAGGAAGTAATGATGGACTGCGTGTCCTTCAACAAGTGACGGCGGAAGCCGTGCACCACCCTTTTTGCCAGGGCTTTGTGTTTGAGTGTCGAAGTTCTCAGGTACAGGAGGTGACCACAATCGCTTCCCGAAGCGATGTCGCTATGGTATGAAGTGATCGTGGCATCGTCATCTCCGAACCTTGGTCAGGTCTGCGCAGTGATTGGGGCGCAGTGGGGAGATGAAGGCAAGGGAAAGATCGTTGATCGGTTGGCGGAAGAATTTGACGTGATTGCCCGTGGCTGCGGCGGTGCCAATGCCGGTCATACGATTGTCGTAGCCGGCCAGAAACATGTATTTCACCTTGTTCCATCTGGCGCGCTTCACGCCGGGAAAACTGTGATGCTTGGCGCAGGCATGGTGATTCATCTACCAACGTTGATGGAAGAGATTAAAACGCTACAGCAAGCGGGCGTAACAATTCTCGATCGTTTATTTATTTCTAAAAGTGCTCATCTGGTGTTGGAAGCTCATCTAACGATTGATGCGCGTTCTGAAGAACAGCGCACAAAGAGCTCTAGCGGCGCGATCGGTACCACCAAGCGCGGCATTGGCCCGGCCTATGCCGACAAGGCGCGCCGCATTGGGATACGTGCGGACGTGCTGCAGCAATCGCCGGCAGATGTGAAAACCGCAGTGCAAACCTATGCCGAACTGATTGCTTCAGTTGAACCCAACGAAATCGATGTGGCTGCAGAAACAAATAACCTACTGATTGCCAAAAAAATGCTGGAGACTTGTGTCCATAACGATGTTCCGGGCTTACTGCACAAAAAACTCCAAGCAAAGCAACGTGTTCTGATTGAAGGTGCGCAAGCGACGCTCTTGGATATTGATCACGGAACCTATCCGTTTGTTACCAGCAGCGCCACGACAGTTGCGGGAGCGCTGCAAGGGTTAGGCCTGGCTCCCCGCTGGCTCCACAGCTGCATTGGTGTCGCCAAGGCGTACTGCACGCGCGTCGGCGGGGGGAGATTTTTGACGGAAGCGGACGAGAAACAAGGTAGTACGCTCCGCGAGCGCGGTGGCGAATATGGAGCAACCACCGGCCGCCCGCGCCGCTGCGGCTGGCTGCATCTACCAGACTTGCACTATGCTGCCCGCATCAATGGGTTTACTCGGTGGAACATCACCAAGCTCGATGTGCTTGATGCGCTTCCAATCATTCCTATAGGCATAGGCGAGCGGGGTGGGAAGGCTACGTACAAAGAAATGCCAGGCTGGCGAAGCAGCACCGCCGGTGTTCAATCGTGGGAGAAACTGCCTAAAGCCGCTCAGCAATATCTGCTCACAATCGAACAAGAGACAGGCGTACCGGTCAGCTACATTGGTACTGGTCCCGGCCGAGAAGACATGATCGTTCGGTAGGTTCTCAAGGAATAGGCTTACCCCACTGGAGCTTGTCGCGAATCGTATCGAAAAAAGTGTGTGCGTTCCGGCGGAGGAATTTGACGGTCTTCGGACTGACCGTGGCTTCAATAATATCATCTGGTTCCAGCGGCCGTGAGGTTTGCCCGTCGATTGTTAAAAACACTTGAGCATCCGTATGTACATGTTGTTTGGGACCGACTGTGACCGATACGTTACTGTCCCCACGGATGACAATCGGCTTTTGCGAAAAACTGTAAGGATTAATGGGCGTGAGAATCATCGCCGGCAACCCCGGATGGACAATCGGTCCGCCCGCCGCCAGCGAATAAGCCGTTGATCCGGTGGGTGTCGCAATGATCAAGCCGTCAGCGTAGTACTGGGTCAGGGGTTTGCCGTTGATCGACGCATCAAGGCCAATCAGACGAGCAATCGTGCCTTGAGCTATGACGGCTTCATTCAAAGCCCGTTCACAAGGAATTGTTTCGCCACGCCGTTTGAGGAAAACCTCAAGTAAGCTGCGTTGTTCAATGATGCCCTCGCCGTGTAAGAGACGAGGCAACAGTTCTTCCG
>DATDTQ010000169.1:0-2545 GCA_035290765.1 Candidatus Peribacteraceae bacterium | reverse complement strand
CGTCATCGTGGCCCTACTCTTTGTATCGGCTGCAAAACTGTTCGGCATGGGCAGTGAGGAAGCGGTGTTCCTGCAACTTGGCCCGCTGCAAGTAGTCAACTTGCGCGGGCTGCTTCTTGGCGGAATCGTGATCGGTGCTCTCGGTGTTCTCGATGACATCACCACGGCGCAGACGGCGGCGATCGACGAACTCAGCCGCGCGAATCCACGTTACAATTTTCAAAAGCTTTACGGCGCCGGTGTCTCGATTGGTCGGGAACACATCGCCTCTCTCATTAATACACTCGCACTGGCGTATGTCGGGGCTTCACTACCGCTCCTACTACTCTTCACCATTAATCAAGACACGCCGCCTTGGATGATCCTGAACAGTGAATTCATCGCCGAAGAAATAGTGCGGACACTGGTCGGCAGCCTCACATTGCTCCTAGCGGTGCCGATCTCTACCTTCCTCGCAGCTTGGTTCTTTCAGCATGGGCATTCGACAGGGGAAGATGGACATCTACATCTACACTAAAAAATAGCTTTTAGGGATTAGGTGTTAGGGATTAACTTTTTAAAGCTATCCCCTAAAAGCTCTTTCCTATAACCTAGTCGCATGTGGCGAGCCCTTGTCATCATCATCGTTCTGCTTATTGCTGTGATCTTGGCCTTTATGCTCTATGAGCCGGCGGAGGCGCCCATGCCGCCGGAAACCGGCACCGGAGCGCTCCTCGACGTGGAGCCGTAAGTCAGGGTAACCAAGGCACCGGATCCAGCCACCGCTGTAGTTCGGCTTCTACCTGCTCGTAGCCGCGGAATTCAAGCGCAGCGCCTTTATGAATCGACAAATGGAGGTGCGGGCGCTCATTGTCCGTTTCCGCACTGAAGCCTTTACCGAGCCGGCCGATTGTTTGTCCGGGGGAAAGCATTTGCCCCACGGTTACTTCGATCGAATCGAGTGACAAGTGGCCGTAGAGGACCGTGACACTTTCGTCACCGATTGTGCAGCGTTGCATAACAACGCCACCGTAACCACTGACGTTCTGGGCGGTGCCCACTTCGCCTTCGCAGATCGCCGGAACTGCCATTGTTGTTTCATCTTCACCGGGCAGAACTTCAAAATCTGCGCCGGTATGGTAACCAGCGAAACGTTCCGGTTGGACCGGCGACGTTTCGCGGTCAATCAGAATACCGAAGGGTTTTTTTGTGATGCGACGGGTATCAAATAACGGCCAGCCACTTACAACTGAGGAAGATTGTGATCTGCGCAAATGCGCATCAAAGAAGTCAGCAGTTTTTTGCATGAAATCGGTCCACTGCGGTCCGAATTCGTGGGCTTCGCCTTCGTACCCCACATACGTTATGTTTTTGCCAATTGACTCAAGTTTTGTTGCCAGAAAATCTGACCACTCCTTTGGTACGTCTTGGTCATTGCTGCCTTGAAAGAGGATCACCGGTGCCCGGAGATCATCGAGATACGTCAGCGAAGACAAGCGATCCCACCGCGCCGGGTTTTCGGCGCGTGTACCAAGCTCACGTAGCGTTCGATCGCCTTCGGGACGCTCGCGCCGCCAGCGGTTGAAATTTTCCCAGGCATCGACGTGCACCGAAGCGTAGAGCGCGATAGCATCAACAGCATCAGGGTGAGCCACAGCAATATTCAACGAGATGCCGCCGCCCATTGAGTGACCGAGCATGCCAACGCGCGAAGCATCGACTTGTGGCAATGCCGCATCACGAACAGCCTGGATCGCATTCAGCACATCCATGCTGTATTCAATCCCGGCATCGTACGATCCTTCATCTTCAACGGGACTCGGATCCGATTCGCCGT
Organism: Candidatus Peribacteraceae bacterium; assembly: GCA_035290765.1. Taxonomy (GTDB): domain Bacteria; phylum Patescibacteriota; class Gracilibacteria; order Peribacterales; family Peribacteraceae; genus DATDTQ01. Next base: position 729 of record DATDTQ010000169.1, on the reverse strand, counting down.
GCCCACGGTAATCCGAGTGCAGAATCGCGAAGCCGCGGCGGGCGAGGAAATCTTGCTCTCGCCGCAGGCCGCGGCCGCGAGTGTAGATCGACGGATCGATGTGGCCGTGATTCGTCAGAACCAACGGAAATGGCCCATCGCCATTGGGAATATTCATAATGCCGCTGATCCGCAGGCCATTGCTGAAATAATCGGCGGCATACTGCGTGTAAGCTTCGTTGCGTGAAATTTCGCGGAGGGTGAGCCCAGAGCCAACTAATCGCATTTCCGAAAAATGTTTCAAGGAGACTTCGGATGGTGCCGACTCAAGCAACCGGGATTGTGTCTGTTCTGGCGAAGAAATAGACGCGCTGCCGCTGCCGATTGGCACGTTCGGACTGACAGGCGTCGAGCACGCAGCTAAGCCAAACATGAGGAATACCAGAACAGTCCGGCGCATAGAGAGAATGTTAGCGAATTAGTTGGATTCGCTTATAGAAGATCATGAATTTTTTCCGCAGGCGTGGCCACAGCGGCCGCAGATGAGGGAGCCGTTGCCAGCGATGAATATGCCGCCACGTCATGAAGAAAACAATCGTTTGTCCGGTTGCCACCACGACCGGCAACGCTTTGCCGAACTCCTGGTGGAATAACCATTTGTCGAATTCCCCAAAGGGCGTAAGGGCGATCAGATTGAGGAGGAAAAGCAGAGAGGCGGCTATATACAGCATGATGCCGCGGGGCCCGGTC
>DATDTQ010000168.1:0-6720 GCA_035290765.1 Candidatus Peribacteraceae bacterium | reverse complement strand
ATTGTGACCGACGGCAGAACAGCTAATGCAAGATTTCTGAAAAGAAATTTGCAACGATCATGGGAATATGAGCACCAGAAAGATGGGGACAGACATATTTTCACGTTAGTTGAAGAGCCACTAGGGAAGCACAATGAGAACCAATTGCTGTTTTACGAGCAGTAGAATTACGGTTTCTTAAACACATGCCGTTCGACCAGGTCGCAGAGAATATGTTCAATGGCGAGGTGGGATTCCTGAATATGTTGCGTATCGGTACTCGGCACAGCGATGACAATATCTGACTGCATCACTTCGAGTGCTGCCCCTGTCAGAAGAATGGTCACCATCCCCTGCTCTTTCGCCTGCAACGCTGCACGCTCTACATTTGTTGATGTGCCACTGGTGCTAATGCAAATCAAAACATCGCCGGCCACACCTAACGCTTGAATCTGCCGCGCGAAAACATCATCGAACCCTTCATCATTCGCAAAGGCCGTGAGAAATGACGTGTCAGTCGTTAGGGCGATCGCTGGCAGGCCCGGCCGGCGGAAATCTTTATTGAGCCGGCTCACCAGTTCAGTCGCCATGTGCTGGCAGTCAGCGGCGCTGCCGCCGTTGCCGCACAGGAGCAGCTTCTTTTTGGCAATGAAAGCGCGGGCCAGCATGTCAGCGGCACGCAAAATCCTTGGCGTGCACTCTTCGGCGACTGATTGCCGAACCGATGCACCATCGGTGAGATGGCTTTGGACGATTTGCTTAAGCGATTGATCTGCGAACTTCGGACGGACCATATAAGGCAATATTTATCTGGATTGAGCCAAATGTCAAAGATTTGACTATTTAAGTAAATATCCTCAAATACTAACCAATCCGCCGCAGTTTCTGTTTTATCGGCAGTTCACTGTCGTACACACGCTTTTTTCCATCACCCAGTGCTGTTTCGATGGCGCGTATATCTCGGACAAGACGCATCATGCCTTGCGGCTCGACGGATGCGGCTTGGTCACTCCCCCACATGGCCCGATCAAGCGTGAGGTGCCGTTCGACCACCGCTGCTCCAATCGCTGCTGCCGCAACTGCCGGTGCCAAACCCACTTCATGTCCTGAGTATCCCACTGGCACGCCGTAGCGAGCATGCAATGTATCGATGACACGAAGATTAAGTTCATTCATTTGTGAAGGATACGTACTCGTGCAGTGAAGGATGATCAAATTGTCTTTCCCTAATACTTCAACAGCGTGATCGATCTCTGCCTGCGTGCTCATGCCTGTTGAAAGCAGAATCGGCTTGCCTGTCTTGCGATGTTTCATGAGAAGCGCGTCATCGGTAAGCGTTGCGGAAGCGATTTTGTAACAAGGGGGATTGAACTTCTCCATGAAATCAACCGACGCTTCATCCCAGCAGGAAGCAAACCAGAGCATATCTTTGTCGCGACAGTAGGCGTCGATGGCCTTGTATTCCTTTTCACCGAATTCAAGACCACGTTTTAAATCACCATTGGTCAGGCCGAATGGATTTTCCCGCGGCTTGGCGAGTTCTTCGGCTGTGTACACCACATCAACGGTGCGCTTTTGGAATTTCACTGCGTCACAACCAGAGAGGGCTGCCGCATCAATCAGTTTTTTAGCGATCGCCAGATCACCATTATGGTTGATACCGATTTCGGCAATGAAAAAACAGGGGTGGCCGGGGCCAACGAGCTTTGTCCCAATTTTGACCGGAGTAATGGTCGATTGCGCCATGTGCAGGCGAGTGTGCCACACCATGCGACGCTGAAAAAGAAAATTCAGCGGACTCTTAAAGCACCGATTGCCCTCCGTCCACCGTAATACTCTGTCCTGTCATGTACGAAGATGCCTCCGAAGCCAAAAACAGCAGTGGCCCCTGCAGTTCATCGTATGTGCCGGCACGGCGCAGGCAGGTTTTGTCGGCCAAAGCAGGTTGCTCAATTGGGCCTAAGAGCAGCCTGTTGATCCGGAGATTCTTGGCTGCCAATTGCACAGCTAAGGGGCCCGCGATCGCCGCCGAGATTTCATTCAACTTACCAATGACGATGATGGAACCACCTCGTTTCGTCATGGATTCACTGGCTGTCTGCATCATCGCAATATTCCTGGTATCTAAAATCAAAATGTCCGCCGTGCTCTTCTCTGTTAATTTGGCACCCGCGTCAATTAATGTTTTTTGGATGATTACACTAAGTGATGCGTCATCAATCGAAGTGAGTAAGGTTTTGCCAGCCAATGAAAATAGTTGATCGAGCTTCATGTCATGCAGCGCAGCGACCGCCGTCGATAATAAGATTCTGACCGGTTATATAGGAGGAAGCATCACTACAGAGCAGTAACACCGCACCCTGATACTCATCTTCGCGCGCCATGCGTCCCATCGGAATTAATTTCTGCAGTCGACTCAGGAGAATCGGATCGGTCTTCGGTGTTTGGATGCCTCCTGGTGATAACGCATTCACACGAATACCTTTTGGTCCAAAGTACGAAGCTAAATATTTTGTGAGTCCGAGCAGACCATGCTTCGCCACGCTGTACGTGACGGGTTTTACGTCTTGGTTTTCCTCCGGAACTCCTTCGCGCTCGTACAAACGTTGATCCGGCGCGATGATCGCCAAGTCAGAAGCGATATTAAGGATAACGCCTCGCTTAACCTCCGCCATTTTGGTACCGACGATCTGCGAACAGATAAAAGCGCCTGTTAGTCCGACACGAAGATCATCTTCCCACTGCTTCAGTGAAAATTTCTCAAAGCGCGAAGATCCCGCACTGGCGCTATTCATGGTCGGATTATTGGCCGCATTGTTGATAAGGATGTCGATGTGTCCGAATTGGGAGAGAACTGAGTCAGTAACACTCTGCACTTGCTTGGAATCTGTAATATCCACTTGCGCCCCGATCGCCTGCGGCGAAACTTCCGCGGCGACTGCTTTGGCGCGCTCACCATTGATATCAAGAATGACCGGAATGCCCCCTGCAGCAGCGATTGCCTCCGCGTGGCGCCGGCCGAGCAGGCCCGCGCCACCGGTAATGAGCGCTGTGCGACCAGTGAGATCGAAAAGTGGATGCATGTTAGAGGGACGCCGTTTGACCACCGTCAGCTACAAAACAGGCGCCAGTGGTAAATGAAGAGCGATCGGAAGAAAGAAAGACGATCAAGTTCGCAATTTCTTCGGGTGTGCCAAAGCGATTCATGGGCACATGTTCTTGGATGTAATTAGCAATCCCCTTTTTATTCTCTTGAATGCGCTGATCCCACGATCCACCTGGGAACAAAATGTTTCCCGGTGCCACGCAGTTCACCCGCACGCCTTGATTACCGACCTGCGCAGCCAGTCCCTTTGCATACGCGATAAGCGCTGCCTTCGCTGCCGCATATGGCAAAGGCGCACCAATCCCTTCGACTCCAGCGATGGATGATGTGAACACAATGCTGCCATTCTTTCGTTTTGTCATAGCTGGCAACACTGCCTGAGCTAATGCCACGCTACCCTGGAAATTCAGACGGAAAGTTTCAGCCCACTGTTCGGCATCGTACTGTGAATCTTTGGGTAACCGGCCTTTCCCAACATTTGCAACCACACACGCAGGATCTCCCCACGCTGCTCGCAGTTCATTCAAACAATTCTTAATGACCGCAGGATCACACATGTCTCCGGCAAACGAGAGGACTCGCTTTTTGTCATGGCTCGCAGCCAGTGAATCTGTCGCCGCGCTGAGTGCATCGGCGTCGCGACCTGTGATCATCACTTTGGCTCCCTCTTGTAAGAAAGCAATGGCAGTGGCCAAGCCAATTCCCCGTGAGGAGCCGGCAATGAGCACTATGGTGTCGTTAAGATGCAGATCCATGGAAATGGGAAAGTACGAATTCTTTATTGTGGCGAGCCCATTCTACTTCCTGTCCGTCCGTTTGGCGCGCAACTTGCAGAATAAATAACCCTTTATACTTGATGGCCCGCAGACCCACGGCCACGGCATCTAAATCCGCATCTCCTTCCCCAAGCGGGACAGTCCCTGCGCCTCGCAAGCGATCTTTCATGTGCACACTGCCAATCTCATTGCCGTACGCTGCAAATTCCTCCCTTGGATCATAACCTAAAGAGGAACTATTCCCTATGTCATACGTAATCTTCACTCCCGGTACGAGCTTGAGTAGATCAGGTTGCTGTATTGGTGCGAGATTTGTTTCGAGCTGGATTTCAACTCCCAATGCATTCGCTTCTGGCAGAACAGTATTGATTGCATCGGCTGCTTCTTTAATTTCGTCCGCGGTTTTTAAAGCGGAATTATCAACAAACGGGATTCCGACGTGCTGCACGCCCAGTTTTTTACTTTGTTGGAGTAAATGACGCAGTAGATTAAGGCGCTGCGCGAGTTGCGCCGGAGTACAGCGGATCAGCGGCTCTTCCATGAAACTATCCGCACAAATAGAAAGGACCCCAACACCTGTTTGCTTCGCAAGGTTCTGCATTTCTTTAATTCCCTGCTCGGTCCGCAGCGGATTTACGTCTGCGCCGTACGTGTCATCGATCCATTCGATGCAGTCGAGGCCCGCTTCCTGCGCACGTTGGAATTCCTCACGCCAGGAATTGCGCGGAAAACACTGGAAACGTCCGTTTTCAGGTGGGCTAAGGCGTCCCTGCATGATGCCAATCTTTCTCATTGTTTTCGCTTCATAATAACTTCGCTTTCATCACCTTCGTTTTGCAAAAGCAGGATTACTCGCTCAGCAATCGCATCTGGCTCAAGGAATGTATCGAAGTCTTGGTTTTTTACCTGCTTTCCCATATCTGTTTTGACCGAACCAGGTGAAACGCAGAATACGCGTACCCCTTTGGGTTGGAGCTCTGCTTGGGCGGAGCGTGATAGTCCAAGCAATGCATGTTTTGAAGCACAATAGGCGGCCGTATCCGCATAGCCCGAATAAGAGGAAGTTGAACCGATGTTCACGATGCGACCCCAGCCTCGTTCGACCATGCCAGGCACCAGCATTTTAATGAGCAAAAACGGCGCACGGACGTTTAGGTGCATGGTCCGCCCAAAATCCTCCGGAGTTGTCTCGGTAAGTGGCGCCACTATGAGAATGCCCGCATTATTAATGAGCACATCGATATGTCCCAGTGTCCGTGTGGCTTCTTCCACCATAGCTTTCACGGCCGGAATATCGGTCAAATCATACGCACCGGAGGCAATGCTCCCTTTCGCTTCTTTTTTAATATCCGCCGTCGCCTTGCGAAGCGCTTTCTCATCTCGCGACGTCAAATACAGATTGCAACCCCGCGCCGCCAGCCGGCGCGCGATGGCGTAGCCGATCCCTCGGCTCGCTCCGGTCACCAGACAATTTTTGCCTTGCAGCAAATCAGACATTTGCAGGGATTTTACTCGTATTATCGAGATTCCGCCGCAACATCGGGAGATTTTAGAGCTTCCCGCGCTGCTTCAAAATCGCCTCGCAAACGTCCCGGACTGCGCCTTCGCCACCTCCACGAGGTGTCACCCAGGCGGCCACATCTAAAATCTCTGTTTCAGCATTCGCGACCGCTATAGGTGTACCCACCATACGCATGCATTCGAGATCGTTCAGGTCGTTCCCGACGTAAGCCACGTGCATGGGATCGATATTTTTCTCTTTGAGATACTTTTCCAGAAAAGATTTTTTGACGGCAAAGCCCTGGAAGCATTCCAGCTTAAGTTTGGCACAACGTTCCGCCACCACTTGATGCGTTTCGGTCGAAAGTACAATCATTGGGATACCTGCTTCACGGAGACGCGTAATACCCCAGCTATCGGAGCGGCTGGCGCTGACTGATTCCTTTCCGCCTTTGGAAACAACTACCTTGTTATCAGTGAGCACGCCGTCAAAATCAAAGACAACAAGATCAATCTGCTTAAACAGCGGTGTTTGTAACCGCTTGAGAACCCACTCTACAAGTGGAACATCGTGTGGATCATTCACATCAAACGAATGATACGGATGCATTTTATACAGCGTGATGTTCCCGCCGAGGCGGTAGCCGCCTTCGCGTAAAACCGGTGTGCGGAAAATGAAGAACGATCCATTCTCACGGAAATGGTGATTTCGATCCTGTTCCATTTGTCGCGTTTTGTAATCGTAGTTAATGGGCTTCGGTTGTCCGCTCGATGTATCCCAAAAAAGTCCAAGGTCTCGACACGCTGTCAGGAGAGAATCTGCTTGCTCCCGTTCTAATTGCGCAATGGCATTATCAAGATCGTCCGGTAAACGTGTCGGCGCTGTGCACTGCATGAATACGACAATCTCCGGATCACTCAAACCTTGTTTGATGCGTTCATCAAGAACATGCAGCACGGCTGACTCGCTCGAAGCTTTGCTGTCTGCAAGTTCAACTGGGCGATTGATGACGGTCGCACCGTAGTGGCGGGCCACTTCCGCAATTTTTTCATCTTCTGTGGAAACGTACACTTCCGAAATTCGCTTGGAGCGTTTTGCTTGCAGAATACTATGTGCGAGCAAAGGATGGCCGGCCAATGGCAAAAGATTTTTACCGGGCACGCGCTCCGAGCCGCCGCGGGCGGGAATGATGGCGATGACGGAAGAAGGCTTGGGCATGTGGCTAGAGAGTACTCATTTGCCGCTGCCAGTAATCATGAAACCGACCTTTTTTTGCCATAAGCTCATCGAGCGTGCCCTGTTCAATGACCCGGCCGGCTTCCAGCACGACGATAGAATCGGCGTGACGGATGGTTGAG
>DATDTQ010000167.1:0-5548 GCA_035290765.1 Candidatus Peribacteraceae bacterium | reverse complement strand
GGATCCGACGGTACTGGCGCTCTGCTCGATCAACTCGCCAAGACGCACCCGCGTCTGCGCGTGGTCCATCATGAAACAAATAAGGGATATGGCAGCGCCGTTCGCACGGGTTGCGACGCCGCGACCAAAGAATGGGTCGCGTTCATGGATGCCGACCACCAATTCAAAGCCGAAGATTTCCGGCGGCTGGTCGAATGGGCGGACCGCTTCGACCTCATCACGGGGCGCAAGATCAAGCGGGCCGACCCGCTGATGCGGCGCCTCAATGCAAAAATGTACGCACTCCTCGTGCTCGTCATCCTCGGCGTTTGGGTCCGGGACATTAACTGTGCCATGAAGATGTTTAAGAAATCAATCTGGCCAACTATCCGACCGCAGGTGGCGACCGGCGCGCTCTTTAATGGTGAGCTCTTCTACCGGGCCAAAAAAAATGGCATCAAATGGAAACAGGTATTTGTGAATCATTATCCGCGTTTACGTGGAGCCCAGACGGGAGCCAAAATTTCCGTGATTCTGAAAATGTTTCGGGATTTGTGGCGGCTAAGAACATCAGCGTAAATTATAGATATTTATTGAGAAAGTGTTATAATATAAACATGCTAGAACAGGCATTTATACCCGAAAAAACCGAGGCCGAGACCACCCTCTCTGAACTTCAAGCATTGGAACGCTATCCCGAGAAAAATGCGATCGACAGTGCCGCCTTCGAACGACTGTTTCGACTACTCGGTGCGGTTACCAGAAAAAGCAGAGCGCGGTTAGATTCGGAGAATAAAATAGAGCGACCGCTTTCGTTTCGGTACGCACGGGCAAGGCTTTATAATTTATTTCGATCCACATCTGATCGGAACGAACGCAAAAAAATTCTTGAAGAAGCGCACGATCGTGATGAACTCCTACGACAATTTCTTCAGCAAGGCGAAGTTAATGTTTATACACCTGATATTGGATCAGCTGCAGCGCAATTTACAGTGTTGAATCCTCCAAAAAAAAATGAATCACAACATGGCGCGCCTATCGTTCTCATTCCAGGCATTTCCAATGATCTAGCATGTGTGGATTTTGTCGCTCAAGAATTAGCTCAGTCAGGTCGGAAGACGATCGTGATCGGTCATCCCGAATCTTACGTGGGAAAGGCTGATGCAAAATTTTCGGATGCAGTGCAACGTTCGGCAACCTTTGAGCCACATGCACGCTTTTTTACAGAAGCCATTCAAAAACTAACTGTAGATGAACCCGAAATAGAACTATGGGGTATTTCCACGGGAGCTCCTATCATCGCAGAAATTTTGGCTCGTGAGCCGCAATTGGCCAATCGTGTCCAAAATGCAGTGCTTATCAATCCGGCTAGTTCGGTTGCCCAAAGTAAGCGCCAGCTGTGGACGGGTCTTTTAAAAGAAATGAAAGAGAATCTTCGCCATCCCAGTAACATGGCTGTCCAAGTATTAACACACGGTAAAGTGGGGCCTAAAGATCAAGAGCAGCTTGCGATGAGAAAAAATATTATGGCCGCGCTTTTACAGCGTATCTGCGAGCCCTCGCCATATTGGAAGCAAGCCAGAGTGCGTCCTGGTGGGAGCATTGTAGTTGTGTCGGGCAAATCGGATGACGTTACCCACTGTCGAGATTATTTTAATGACAAAATAATGCCTCTGAACCCGCAGATGAAAGTGGCGATGTTTGATGGAAATCACGCTGGTCCTTGTGTCCGTCCGGCTGAAGTTATCAAATTAATTACTGAAGCTCAGAAGTCTTAATTCTACTGGCTACGAGCACGTCTTCTCAAACAGTACGCTGTTTCTTTCGCAGTTCACACATTGTAAATCCCACAGGCGCAGGAGTGAACGGCGTTGGAAGGCAGCATCACTGATCGGTTCGTTATATGTCAGTGGTCGGTAGTAGTGGAATGAGCCTATAATGAGTACGGTCATCGTCAGCAACGTAATGATCCGACCTTGTTCCGTAATCTTCCATTTCCATAATCTTGATAGTTCCATGAACGCCAAAGCGAATACCATGAAGCTGAACACCAGTGGAATGAAGTAGTGATACAAGTAGAGCACGCGATCAATCCGGAACATGACAAACATGTATCCCGCATACATCGCGAGGAAAGTCGCGATGAGTAACGGCCGCTCCACCGGTTTTTCCAAACGCAGGAACAAGTGCGCTGCCAACAGGCTGACGCCGAGTACCAGGCCAGCCAGTCCAAAGAACCAAACCACCGGATTCACCACTAAATACAGGTAACGGTATACCTCGCCGTCGGGCGTCTCCCATCGATAATTAATAGTCTTCGCACCGAGGGGCCAGAAGAGCGGGTAGCTCCCGTTTTCATCACTCTTACAGACATCAAGCCGCGGTACACCTTGTTGGTAGTGAGGCAAAAATGCGAAGTGATCAGAGAACGTCAGCGGGAAATGGCGCAGGGCGCCGGCTTCACCGGCGTCGAGGACTTGTTTTAATTCAACCGATGCTTGGTAGTAACCGTTATCCGGCAGTTTGGGATTCACGGTACCGCCTAGCGCAAAATGGATTTGCCAAATTCCCAAGTACACCACCAGGAAGGCCAGTGTCTGTAGACCCAAAAACCGCGCAATATTGCTTGGCCGACGGAGCCGCCAGAGTAACGGCGGTATGAGCAGAATCATAATCAACCCATTTACTTTGGTGGAGATTGTCCAACCAAGAGCTGCACCGAAGAGAAGGGAACCTAGAATGAGTGTTCGCCGGGCTTGGTGGCGTTGCCATAACCACAGGAATGCAAAAATCATTGTGACCGCACCAAAAAGCAGCGTCGATTCCAGCATGGCCGAACGGCTGTGTACGATGAGCGCATTATCAAAGATATAGAGCGAGCTCAGCAGCATCGACTCGATCGGTTTCCGGGTTATGAAATAGAAACAACCAAAGAGCAGCGGCGCAATGAACCACGCCAGCAGCGTCGGAAAGAGCCGATAGCCGGCAAAAGAAAATCCAGCCGGCAAGTCGCGCGCGTAATCGGTATCGATAAACTGGTCGGCCTCACCGTTCCCCGCTGGACTAATGATCGCTTCCCCTAACGCAATCATCAGTTTTCCGAGCGGCGGGTGCGGCTCCATGAAGAATGTATCGTTTAAGTACTTTTGGGCGGAGGCAATGTGGTAATTCTCATCCCAAAAGAGCTGCGCAGGGCTGGTGTAATCGTGCACGTATGTGACGTATGAAGCCGCCGTGACAAAAAGAAGAGGCAGCAGCAATGGATGATGCAACAACCGTTTCCACTCAGGCATGCGTCTAGAATAGCGAAACTGAAGGCCTGGGAATACCTTGAATATATGGAACTTGGAACCTGGAACTTGAGACAACCAGTTGCAAGTTCCAAGTTCCAGGTTGACCAGTTTTTTGGTGACGCTTCAGTTGCTTCCAGCTAATCTGATTCTCCGTTATGGCCCCCTCTCCCGTTCCCCGACCACCGCGCAGCCGCTCTCAATGGCTGTTTTCGACGTTGGTGCTCAGTGGCTTGCTCCTCTGGGCAATTCTAAACATAACCAAGCCCGATCAAGAGGCAGAGCGGCGCTTGCGTGAAGCCAAGGAAGTCCCTTTGAGCGAGATCAACGCGGGGTATCACGGAGAACTCTTTTCCGAGATTCTCATCCGCGATAACAACGTCTATGCAACCTTAAAGAGCGGCACCGGCGTGCTGAAATCGTATAAAGCCGGCGAACGTATTGCCGATCTAGGCTGGAATGACCCCGCAAATCCGACCATCGTGAACATCGAGAATCTGGAATCTGTGCACATGCTCACGGCCGCCCTGCCGGACATCCTCTTCTTCTTGATTATTGTCGCCGGTATTTTTTGGCTCTTCCGCGGCATTGCCCGCACGCAAAACACAGCCCTTTCCTTCGGGAAGTCCCAAGCGCGCGTGGCGGACGCGCGCCAGGTCAAAACCCGCTTCGCGGATGTGGCCGGGATGGATGAAGCCAAGGAGGACTTGGTCGAAGTGGTCGACTTCCTGAAGCATCCAAAAAAGTACCTCAATCTCGGGGCCAAAATTCCTAAAGGCGTCTTGCTCGTCGGTGCGCCGGGAACAGGGAAGACGCTCCTCGGTCGAGCCGTGGCCGGTGAAGCGAGCGTGCCTTTCTTCTCCATTGCCGGATCGGAATTCGTGGAGATGTTCGTGGGCGTCGGCGCCAGCCGCGTGCGTGACCTCTTCAACCGCGCCAAGCGCAACGCGCCCTGCATCGTCTTCATCGATGAAATCGATGCCGTCGGCCGCCAGCGCGGCGGGGCCGGCTTCGGCGGTGGGCACGACGAACGCGAGCAAACCTTGAACCAAATCCTGACCGAAATGGACGGCTTTGAGCAAGGCACTAATGTCATCGTCATGGCGGCTACCAACCGGCCAGATGTGCTTGATCGAGCGCTCCTGCGGCCAGGCCGCTTTGACCGGCGCATCTTCGTGGATAAACCCGATCTGGAGGCGCGTGTCAAAATCCTTGAAGTGCACTCACGGAATAAAAAGATCAATAAGACCGTCAAACTCCGTGATGTCGCTAAGCAAACTGTTGGTCTCGCGGGTGCAGATTTAGAGAACATCATGAACGAAGCGGCTATTTTTGCGGCCAAGCGCCAGCACAAAGCCATCACGCAGCAAGATCTTATTGACGCTGCGGAGAAGGTAACGGTCGGCCCGGAGAAGCGTTCACGGAAACTCACCAAGAAAGAACGCGAGATCACGGCCTACCATGAATTGGGCCATGCGATCGTCGGTCACCTTTGTCCCGACAGCGATCCTCTTCACAAAATCTCGATCGTTTCCCGCGGTTCGGCGCTCGGGCTGACGTGGTTTCTGCCGCTGGAAGACACGTTCACCACCAGCCAGTCTAAATTTCTCGATGAAATCTGCGGCCTGCTCGGCGGGCGCGCGGCCGAGCAATTGATGTTTGGTCAAACAACGACTGGCGCGAGCAACGACATTGAGCGTGCCTCGGAAATCGTCCGCAACATGGCCATGAAATATGGCATGGGCGACGATGAGCTCGGCATGGTGGCCTATGGTGAACGCCAAGGTTCTATCTTCCAAGGTGTCGATCCGGCCATCGCGCGTAACTTCAGCGAAGAGGTCGCCAAGAAAATCGACGAGTTCGTTCGCCGGACAATCCAAGAGCAGTACGAACGCGCGATTGCTCTGCTCCGCAAACACAAGGACAAGTTGGTCGAGCTCGCCGGAATCCTTCTGAAAAAGGAAACAATGACAGTGACGGAGTTTACGAAGATATTTGAAGGCAAAGAAGTGGCGGAGGAAGAAATAAAAAAAGAATCATCGGAGCCGGAGGAGGAAGCGGCCTGAACCTAGCACCCCGAAACCTGGAACTTGGAACATGTAACCCATCCGTTCCAAGTTTCAGGTTACAAGTTACAAGCCAGATCATCTTATATCCGGCGGCCTTCTTCTGTATCATCGCCTCGTGACGCTCACTGCCCTTTCGCCGCTCGACGGCCGCTACGCGGCCAAAACCGAGGCGTTGCGACCGTATTTCAGTGAGCAAGCGCTCATGCGCGC
>DATDTQ010000166.1:0-7447 GCA_035290765.1 Candidatus Peribacteraceae bacterium | reverse complement strand
AGAATGACGAGCCCGAGGTTGCGCAGCGGCGTAAACAGCGCGCTGCGCGAGCCCAGGACGAGCGAAATCTCACCGCGGTGAATGCGTCGCCAGGTTTCCCGCCGCTGACCGATCGTCAGGCGGCTATGCCAGATGGCCAGTCGCTCTTCCCCGACAAGGTCGACAAAAGTAGCTGTGAAATTTTCCGTCAAAAAGATTTCCGGCAACAGCAAGATTGCTTGTTTGCCACGGGCTAAGCAGTCGGCAATCAGACACTGGTACAACGCTGTCTTCCCTGATCCGGTTACACCGAAGAGGAGCGATGGGCGCGAATCAGCTTGCATGGTATCACAGGCTTTCTGTTGTTCGGGGGTCAGTTTTGGAACATTGGTGCATTGGTGTTTGGTTCCGTCACTGACGGCAGACAGCACTTCAAAACATTCGATGACGCCTGCTTTCAGAAGCGTGCGCAGCGTGGCGACGCTCGCGCCGCTCTCAGCGCGCAGCTTTTCCTCAGTGAGTTCTTTACTCCCCCGCAGCGCTTCCACCACTGCCAACTGTCTTTTTCCGCGCGGTTCAGTGGCCTCGGAATTGAGCCCATACGTCACGATCGGTTCCGGCAGCAAGTTCCTCCATGGCGGTGCAGGGAGCCAGACTCGGAGCGCCTGACGCAGCGAGCAAAAGTAACGCTCGCTCATCCAGTGCAGCGTTTCGATCTGATGGGTTGCCAAGAGTGTGGTGCCGATTCCACTGATCTTTTTGACAGCCGCCTCGGTATTCTTGGATTTGAGCACTTCCAGCACCAGCCCTTCCACGATCCGTTTGCGCAGTGGGACGCGCACATGCGCGCCCGGCGCGATGTGCTCCTCCGCCTCATAAGTCAGCCCATCGCCAATGGCGCTGCTTTGGGAGGCCGTTAGAACGCGGTAGAACATGGGAGGTAATTGTATCGTATGTTTCGGATTGCCCAGCTTTTCTGTTGATACTTAGGTCCGGAAGACTACTGTAGCGCTCTTATGGACGAAAAGAAGCCTCTAACGTTTGCAGATATTAAGGCTGAACACGAACTTCGCTGGAACGTCCGTGAGGCAAGTTGGCAATATATGAGTCAGCTCGCGGATATCGAGGAAACTTATCAGGAGGCGAACCGCGAACTCAAGAGAGTAACGGAAGAGATTGGCGTATCGGTAATCGAGGGTGGAGCTTTTGATCCTTTGCACGTTCACCGCGGTCGAGAGCTGCAAGAACAAATTGAAAACTCCCGATTACAGAAACTTCAAATTCAGGATCAGGCGCGTGCTGCAATGCGATCTGAGCTTGTTAAAATGCTATCTCCCGAAACGGTTGAGGTAATACGTGATGAAGAGCTGGAAGCGTTCTTTAACAACCTTGAGGAGGCAAATCAAACCCAAATTACAGTCTCTAGGCTTCTTGGTAGGTGAACCGACGAGCGACGCCTGATGGTCGGGGTGACTGGACTCGAACCAGCGGCCTCCTGCTCCCAAAGCAGGCGCTCTAGCCAACTGAGCTACACCCCGTAACTTTATGGTATCAGTTCCTTCGTCTTCATTGGAGGCCATTATTTTCAGATCATTATTATTACTGCCCGTACAGTTTATTGAACGTCTCCACCTGCTTCTGAAGGCAGTCTTTTCGATCAGCGGGCAGAACACCTTTGCATGCGATACGAACGGACCTACGGACACCTGAAGTTTCAGAAGTATTCTCAGCCTCTTTCAGACGCAAACGACGATTGGTCCGATCCTGGAGCAGCCACTCACGGAGCATCGCATCGTCGGACAGTTGGACACCGCGCATGTATTGCTGGCGAAGCAAGATGCTTTCCTTGATTGAGCGCTGCACGGTCCGCGCTTCGATCTTAATCAAGCGGCGGGATTGTCGCTGAGAAAGACGAGCTGAATTGCGCTTCTGTTGCTCAGAAATCCGCAAATCGCGCTCTTGATTATTAAGCTCGTCAACCATGCAGCGCCGCAGGTTTGCTAGTGGCGCGCCGTTCGGTGGAATTTCATCCGGCTCGAGGCCTAACCGCTCTCGGCAAAGTGCCATCAGTTCGGGGTCTTCCCGGCCAGACAAAACAGTCGTTCGGTCATTCGGATCTGTCTCAGCAAAAACAAGTGTGCTTTGCAGCAAAAGCGCTCCGGTCCCGAGGAAAGTAATAAGCTTTTTCACGGGGAATAGTGTCGCGCAAACCTATTTTTAGTGCAATGCCGAGCTAGTTGCCGTTTCCGGGGATTCAGTGCATACTGCGTGTCTCCTTTACCGCTGTGCCTTTATGAAAAAATTACTGCCACTTCTGCTTTCGCTCCTTGCAGTCACGCCGACGTTTGCTGCTTTTCCAGATACGGGGAATCATCCCTACCGCGAAGCGATCGACTACATGCAAGCAGAGGGCATTGTCAGCGGGTATCCTGATGGCACATATCGACCTGACCAGCTTATTAACCGGGCTGAGTTTACGAAAATCATGATGGAATCGAGGCCTCCGGAAAATCCGGGGCGAGGTATTTGTCTTCCCGATCCCACGGGAGTTTATCTCTTTTCTGATGTGTTTGCTCGCGACTGGTTTTGGTCCTACGTATGTATTGCCAAGGGGCTCGGTATCATCAGTGGTTATCCGGACGGAACATTTCGTCCGAGTAATTCAATCAACGTAGCAGAAGCCGCCAAAATCGTCGTTAACACTTTCAGTGTTCCGGTTCCCGTGATAGTGGGATCTACCCAATGGTACGAGCCCTTCATGGCTGCGCTGCGCACAAAGAATGCGCTGCCGTATCCCGAGCCAGCCCCTAGCTCACTCCTCACGCGCGGCCAGATGGCGGAGATTATTTACCGAGTCCGGAACACTTCCGGCGGAGGGGGGAGAGATTGTGTGGTCAGCGGCTGCAGCGGTCAACTCTGTGTTGAAGAAGGTGACCCCGGTATTTCCACCTGCGAATGGCGTCCTGAATACGCCTGCTACCGTGATGCGCGTTGCGAACGGCAGCCAAATGGTCAATGTGGCTGGACCATGACACCTTCGTTGCGGGCTTGTCTCGATGACCCAATAGAAGAAGAATCAGGCCAGTACCTTCCGTACGCGGAAGGAGTCATCGGCAACGGCCGCCAATCAGTGTTATTTTTCTGGGCTTCTTGGTGTCCTTACTGCAAAACGAATGATGAGCGACTGAAAAAGTGGGAAGATGACGGGCTTTTAGACTTCAACGCCTACAAAGTGAATTACGACACGGAGTCAGACTTGAAAAATCGTTACGGTGTCGTGAATCAAGACACGCACATCCTTATTGATGGCGATGGTGATGAAATACGGCGCGTTACGTTCCCGTCGGAGGAAGCGTTGCGAGATCTTGTGCAATAAAAAGGAAGCTAAAGAGACAGAAGGATGCTAAGGATTCCTTAGCTTCTTTAGCTTCTGTAGCTTCCTTGCTAGAGTAGGCTCCCATGCGCCTCGATACCCCTCTCCAAAAGGTCCTCCGCACAACCAAGGATCACATTGATGTCTTAGAGGGGATGGGGCTGCGGACTGTTGAGGATATGCTCCTCTATCTGCCTCGAGCCCATGAGGATCTTTCGGCCATGGCCACGCTGCGTACGGCGCCGCGTGACGCCAAAGCCACGCTGCGCGGATTGATAACAAGTTTGAAGCGTGTCCGCACACGGCACGGCAAAAGCCTGGTGACCGGCCGCTTTTTGGACGAAGAAGGCGGCCAGGCCGAAGTCATCTGGTTTAACCAGCCGCATATTATGCGGATGCTTGCCGATGGTGATGAGGTTGTTCTGACCGGAAAAGTGGTGGAAGTCGGTCGGAAGCTGCAAATCCAAAGTTCTACCTTTGAACCTGAATCGGAGAACCTTGTCCACGCGGGGAAACTCGTGCCCGTGTACCCCCAACACGACATCATCAATACCAGGTGGCTGCGGGAAAAGATGATGCTTCTCAAAGACGCAGCCGCTTTGTTCCCTGAAACCTTACCGGAAGAAATCATCAAGGAAGAACACTTCCTCAGTCGCGCCGACGCTATTCGTGCGCTGCATTTTCCGGAGAGTGGTGTGGAAGTGGAAGAAGCGCGCCGCCGCCTTGCCTTTGAGCAAATGTACGATATGCAATGTGAGGTGCTGCAGCGAAAGATGGAATGGCAGGGGCAGCGGCACGATCGTCTCAAAACACCGATGGATGTTGAGCTTATTCGTCGCTTTTTCGCATCACTCCACTTCACACCCACAGCGAGTCAGAAAATTGCCATGTACGAAATCTTAAAGGACATGGAACGAGATATACCTATGTCGCGTTTGCTTGAAGGAGACGTTGGTTCAGGTAAAACCCTGGTGGCCACCGGTGTGATCGCTAATGTTATTCGTCATGGTGGCCAGGTTGCCTTGATGGTGCCAACCGAGGTGCTGGCTCGCCAACACGTCCAGTCCATCGGGAAAATGCTGATTCAGCTCCAAACGTTTAGTCAGGCTGCTGGTGTTCCCGTGACGCTTCATCCAACCGTTGGTCTTCTCACCGGATCGCTCCCCGGTGGCGAAGCGGACGACGTTCGCCGCCGCCTGGCAGCGGGAACCATTGACCTTGTGATTGGCACGCATGCTCTCATTCAGGACAAAGTCCAATTTAAGGACCTCAAGCTGGTCATTGTGGACGAGCAGCACCGCTTTGGTGTGGTGCAACGCGAGAAGCTGCGGGAAAAGGGGAGCCCTCACTTTCTGGCAATGACAGCAACGCCGATCCCCCGCACACTCGCGCTCACCGCGCACGGACATCATGATTTGTCGGTTTTGCTCGAAAAGCCCGGCAACCGCCGGCCGATTGACACCACAGTTGTTTCGCCCAGTGATCGATCGACTGTTGAGCGCTTCATTAATCATCAAATTGATAAGGGTCGACAGGTCTTTGTCATCTGCCCGCTCATTGCAGATTCTGAAAATGAAGATATGGCCGAAATTAAAAGTGTGGAGCAGGAAGCAAAACGCTTGCAGCAAAGTTTCCCCAATCGGCGTGTGGCCGTGCTGCACGGCCAGATGGTTCCGACTGGAAAAGAAAAAGTCATGGCGGCCTTTAAAGCGCGTGAGCAGGATATTTTAGTTTCAACGTCGGTTATTGAAGTCGGCATCGATGTGCCCAATGCTTCGATCATCATCATCGAAGGGGCAGAGCGCTTTGGGTTGGCGCAGCTCCACCAATTTCGCGGGCGGGTGGGACGGGGTGACCATAAGAGTCACTGCTTTCTCTTTACCACGACGCCGACACAAGCCACGTCGCAACGGCTCAAAGCCATGGAACAGTATGACTCTGGTTTCCAATTGGCGGAGATCGATTTGCAGCTCCGGGGTCCGGGCGAGCTCTATGGTCTCCGGCAAAGTGGCTTACTGGAAGGCAGAATCCAGGGTCTGCTCGACCCGGAACTGGTCGTTCGGGCCAGGCAAGCGGCCGAACGAACCCTTCAACGCATAAATCGGCGGGCAGAAGCCTTGAAGACTATGTAAGAGACTGGCACACTGCCAGGTGTACATGGCTGATCCACAACAAGCCGGCAATCCACCACCTCCGCCGCGGCCTGGTGACACTGTTCCAGTGGAAGGGCTCGATCCGTCGCAAGTGTTTGCCGCACCGCCAGCCCCGCCTCCGGCAGCCCCGGGTGCTCAAGGGGCGCAGGGTGATGACGGTTCAGCGCCTCAAGCTGACCAAGGACCGCCACCACCTCCAGTTGGTGTGGCCGCCGTCGTAGGACATGGTCCTGATGGCAAGCCGGCTCCTGCCGGAAAGAAAGGCTACGACGAAGAAGATGTGAAGATTCTCGCTCAAGTCGGCAACTACCGATTTGGCAGCATTGCCGCCAGTCTCCGTAACGACGGTATCGTGGTGCCCACGCATCCGGAAACGAAGTTTGACGAACAGATGTTTTTGACGCTGTTGCGCGGAAGCATTTCGCTCACGCGCGATGAAAAATGGCGCATTGTGCAGGCGATTCCGAAACTGAGCCAATTCCAAATCAGCGAGCTGCAAAAAATTCTGCAGGAAGAAAAACGAAAGTTTTCCGAACTGAGTCCCAAACATTTACTGCAATTACAGAAGCTCGAACAAAAGCACGCAGACGATTGGAAAGACCTTCAGGCAATTACCGCACAGCAATCGGCACGTCAGCAAGAAAGCGCGCAGGCAGAGGAAATTCGCAAGCAGCTTGGGCTGTGAATGTTAGACGTTCGCACGATACAGAATAAAAATAAGAATACCGCCAACAAACAGTGCGGGGCTGGTCCAGCGTGGCAAGTCATCATTTGTTTTGATCAGATGGTCGTACATTGTCGTTTCCAAAAGGAACAAAAAGGCAACAAGGGTCAGTGTTAACACGAGCGAAGACTCAAAAATTCCCCGAAGGTAGGGGATTTCGAAAGACGGTACACGCGTTACGTAGTAGCCACCCACCGCATACACAAGACCATACCAAGCCAGGAGCCAGCCTGCGTAGAGCCGGAGCGTCTGGTGAAGCGGGAAGTACGTAGCAGGCTCGGCTTTTGATCTATCCCTTTTAGCCGACTTTATCGTTGCTTTCTGAGTGGCCGCAATGGCTTCTTCTGTGATAGCGGGGAGCGGCTGACCATGTGGCACCCCCACCACCGGGGCTGGAACGGGCGTATATTGTTGGTCAAAAGCCGTCACTGGGGGTAACGGGTGTCCCGGGGGTGACTCTAGCGGTGAACTCGCTCCACCATAGGAAATTTGGTACATCTCCTCCTCTTGTAACTGCATGCTCCGGAGCGCCATACGCGCTGTATCAATCGTCGGTGCATCGAGTGTTCCTCGAAGCAACGTCCCATTGGGATCCCGCGCTGTGTACGAGAAGAGCACCATCGGTGCATATCCTACCACATCTCCTTACAGGCTTTCTTCCTCGCTCGCTTCGATGCTTGAGGTGATATACCTAATAGCTGTTTCCAAACGAGCATCCCCTGCAACCTCAAAATGTCTATCATCGGTCCAGGCGCGCTGACCCGTTGCCACTCCACCAGACACATTCACTGCACCGTCTCCACCTTGGAGGGCACCCGAAACCAAGCGGACAACAAGCGGACCTTGACCCAGTGAGGTGATTTCTTCACTACTAATCTCTACATGCCAAAGGTTTGACGTGGTTGTGCCGAACGATTGGTACCACCAGTTGCGGTGGACGGGGAAGCAAAAGCCAATATGGGTGCTGCAGTATTGCTGGGTCCACTGACCTGCCGAAAGATCAGCTTGGGCCATGGCCTCCACGCGTCCGGCGGGGACTGCCGCACTGCTCGCCGCCTGACTGGCTGTTGCAAGGCTGGAAGCAGGGCGAACACTGCTCGCCGTTACCGGCGTTGATTCTGAGCTACGCGCAACGGAGGACGCAGCGGAAGCGGCTTCCGAAGCTGATGCACTGCTGATTTCGGTTCCGTCCGCAAGCGTAATGCGTTCAACGCGCAT
>DATDTQ010000165.1:0-6484 GCA_035290765.1 Candidatus Peribacteraceae bacterium | reverse complement strand
TATTCGACGGGGGAGATGAAACGAAAATTAGGAATCAAGAGCGGCGCACTGGCCGATCGCCTGCCGACGATTACGATCAAGGCGAAAGATTTCGCTACCGAGCTCACTAACTTCAACGTGGAAAAAGAAGGCATGCACGGGGAGCCGACAATCACGAAGGAGCACGTGAAAAACAATGCGGAAGTTCGCACGCTTCTCGGAAAGCGCGGCATCAAGCCGGAGGAGTTACCGCCGGAAGAAGATGTGAAAGAACTCACGCGCAGGGTCGACCATCAGAAGAAGAAACTCCCTTCCGATCTCCCTAAATTTCCCAGAATCTGACCACCTGATCCGCAACCTATGGACACGACGAAAAATAGCTCTCTTCCACGGCAAAGAGATCCGCCAAACATTTAACAACGGAGAGTGGTGGTTTGCCATTGTGGATGTCATTGCTGCATTGACCGATTCGGTTCAGCGGAAGGCTATATCCCTGTAAGCTACATACATGGCAAGGCGCGTGCGAAATATTTTTGATCCCACTTCCAAAGAGCCCTTTAAGCTCAGTCGTTCCCGGCTGGACCGCTTTCTCAAATGCCCTTGTTGTTTTTACTTGGACCGCAGACTGGGAGTAGATCAGGTTGCTGGTCCGGCTTTCACACTCAATAGCGCAACGGACACTCTTCTGAAAAAAGAGTTTGATGTTTGCAGGGCCAAGGGCATACCGCATCCTCTTATGAAGAAGCACAAAGTGAATGCTGTGCCCTTTCAACATCCTGACATCGACACGTGGCGGGAGAACTTCAAAGGCGTGCAGTATCTGCATAAACCTACCAATCTACTTATTACAGGAGCAGTGGATGACGTGTGGGTCGATCCAAAGGGCAACATCAGCGTTGTAGATTACAAATCCACCAGCACTACCAAAGCAATTGATCTGAATGACGGCACGCCCTGGAAAGACGGTTACAAACGGCAGATGGAAATCTACCAGTGGTTACTGCGGCAGAATGGATTTAAGGTGAATGACGTCGGATACTTTGTCTATGTGAATGCGGATACTGATCAAGATGCGTTCGATGGCAAATTAGTCTTCGGGGAAGAGATCATTGCGCATAAAGGTGACGACAGTTGGGTTGAGAAGGCCATCATTGGCGCTAAAAAATGTCTTATGCAGAAAAAAGTTCCAAAAAGTTCACCGGATTGTGAGTGGTGTAAGTATCGGGAGGACGCGAATGAGGTTTTGCAGGTGTGAGGTCAAAAATTTGTCGATGAAATAGGGGATTGTTATGTCTAGTTTACTAGACATAGCGCTGTCTCATTGCTACAATGACCCTGATGTTTATGCGCATTCGCCAATGGTTTGTCCGCCCGGCCAAGAAACATGAAAACACCACGCAAGGTGCAAATATTCGCTATGAAAATTGCCCAAAAGTATTTGGGAACTGGATGAAAGCTACAAAGCGGTGATCAGGGAGCTTTCTAAACGTTAATGAACTACGTGGACATTGAGTTATGCAGAAGAATGATTTTTCCGAACTCAAAGAAAAGGTTTCGACTGTTTTTTTCTGAAATTTATAGGACAGTGTGACTCATTTCACCTCTCCAGCCCAAAACGTCGGTTCCTCCTACCTGCTTCGCGGCCTCAAAATCATAGCGCCGAAACGCGTAAAGCCGCTGCTGTGCGTCACTTTCAAATTAACGCAGCTATTGCCTTTCTTTTGGTAACCCATGACACAAACCCAACTGCCTGGTTTCTTAGGATCTTCTTTGGCGTGGCCAGGTAACCTGGCACATGACGCGCCGTTCGAAATAAAACCCGCTCGGCACACACACATGTCTTCATCATTCTTCACTTTGCCCGCGCCGCAGACACATTCATTTTTAGCGTGACTGAAATGCTGAGTGGCCGGGCAGGCAGGCGTCATCAAATAAGCCGGTGGCGTATAAGAACCGGCGCCCTGACCACGATTATAGTTTGTGCCGTGGCAGTGATAGCTCCCCGTTTTGTTGTTCATATGACATCCCAAAGAATCAGTCGGGCCCGCGTGCGACTCGGCTGTTCCATACGCCATAAGAATCCCAATGAGGACATAGAACGCGCTGCGCTGGAGTGATAGGCGAGACATAAGAAATCATTATCGCGCAGTGGAATTGATTGTCTACCTAGAATAGTGCACGTGGCCTGCTAGACCGTCAGTTCCACAATAATTCTCCGCACGTCGTCCGAAGTCCATTTATAGGGACATCCTGCACACTGTTGACAATTCAAAGATTGAATATTACATTGATCTTTATGAGGCGACTAATGTTCTTAATTAGCACCAAAGGCAAGTCCTCGAAGCAAATAAAGCAGGAGGTCTGGGCAGCGTTTCAAAAGTATCAGAAGGTGGAGAAGAAAGTTCTTCGCGAACTGGAGTCAAAGAACCAACAGTTTGAGGGCGCATCCCCAGTTGAGCAATCCAAAGCGTAAAGCGAGGTGCAGACGGACTTTGATGAGGTACATGATTATTCAGTTATTTTTGTCTGATACACGATCGAGCGGTGGGCAATGAGGAAAATTTTGACGGTTTTGCCTTCAATTCGAAAAATAACCCTGTAGTCACCGATGCGCAGACTGCGATAACCGCGCAAACTGCGCCGCAGCGGTTTCCCAAAAGTTTCCGGCGCCGTGCTTAGTTTCCGTTCAATCGTTTTCTTTAAAACAAGCAACGTTTTCTGCGGCAATTTCTTCAATCTACTCTGATCAATGTGTTCCGTGTACTCGATCCGGTACGTCATACGATCTTCGACCAGAATGTATCATGAGGAATAAAACGTCCGCCCGCTTTCTCGCGCTCCTCGGCGAGCCGGTTAAAATAATCGTCTTCTTCGAGTTCCAAGGCTTTCTCAAGGAGTTCTACGGCTTTAGCGGCTTGGGGGACATCATCACGCAGGGCAATGCTTTTGAGGAAAATAGCCAATTCTTTGGACAGGGTGATATTGAGACGCTTTTTGGAGGTAGGCATATTCATAGTGTATCAAAAGTGTATCACCAAGCGCAAGTGTTGTTTGTCGCTTTCGACAGAGCTTGCGCTGAGCACAGCCGAAGTGCTCAAGCTGACAACTTACTCTACGAACTCAATCCGTCCCGTTTGACCGGCCACCTTCTCTTCGAGCGTGATGTAGCCAACATCAGGGCAATAGGACTTTTGTTCGACAATGCCCGGTTCCAACGGATTCCATTCTTCCGACTGGAGACAGTGCTGATACGTCCCGACGCCGATGGTGACGGTTGTATCGAGATTGATCACTTTGGCCATGTCTTCCGCGTTGCCGGCGTAATATTCCTGGCGGTACTCTTCACCGACTTTTGGATCGGCTGGCATGGTGATGCCCGGCAGCGCGCCGTCCACGCCCGCTTCCCACGAGCCGTCGTGATCGGCGATCGCGCCGTCTTCATAATTATCCACGGCTTCGCCGAAGTACCACACGTTGCCGTCTTCATCCTGCGCGTACCAGTCTTCCGTGTCTTCGTGTAGTTCGCCGTTGATCCAGACTTGATCACGGATCACAGCCATGGGGATGCCCAAGATGATCTTCTCTTTAGCGAGAACTTCCACGCGCCCTGTTTCCGTGTCGCCGTCTTCATTGACCCCTTCAAAGTTCCAGACGCTGCCGGGTGCCAGCTTGAAAAGCGGATGATCGACCGTGGCGCTGAAGTTTGCTGGGTCGATCTGCGGATTGTAATTCACAACCGGCTTACAGGCGGCCAACGGCAGCAGTGCAATAATAAGGAGAGCGGAAGGGGAGAAACGCATAGAGGAGCATAGTAACGCAGGTCGCAATAAAAGTACATCGCGAAGACCGGCTTTGCCGGTCTGGAGCGATTCTTTAGAGGGAAAGGAGAGTTCATGAGAGGAAAACCGTAGGTTTTCCTTTCGTGATTACGCGTGATACATGCCTCTCACTTCGAACAGCAGCCAGAAGCCAATCAGCGCGCCGATGATGCCGCCTACGTTTCCGTAACCGAAGAACATTTGCAGGATCGTGGCGATGGTCGTCAGGACGACACCATAGAAGAGGTAATTCCACCCCTTCTTCTTATGCTCGCTGAGCGGTTTCCAGGCCATGACTTCTAAGACGGAGGCAACCAGGCTAACGAAAAGAGCCACCGTAAGGAGTGCGCCATTCATGCCGTAGCCAACCATGTACGGGAGCGCGAATGAACTGAGGATTCCCATCGCCGAGATTGAACCGAGGACGCCGAGAACGCCGAAGATCAGCGCCAACCACGGCGCGATTTGGACCAGCATGTCGCGGCCGTTTTTGGGAATGTGCGGCGCTTTGGCAAACAGCGGGGCCATCCAGCCTTCGAGCGCGGCCAGTTGCTTTTGAGCGCCGGCGGCAGCGTCGTGATGCGGTCCCGAATTGTGATCACTCATAGGAATGAGGGGAATTTAGGTCAGAATAAGCTGATTACGAGGCCGGCACAATCTATAGCATCACGAATTGGGCTTGGGACAAGTGAGCCTACCTCCGGAAACCGAGCCAGTATCAAACTCGTTAGCGCGCCGTAGACGATGAATAACGGCTCAATAAGCGGCGCGTTACGTTTTCACCAATCTGGCCGCGCTCCAGTGGAAACGCGCCGGTCCAGAAGGAATTCCAAAACGCTTCATCGAAGGGATCGATTTGCTGGGAAATGCGCTTCCGCTGGACGAAGCGATCCATAGGTAACTCCGCATTCTCCGGATTTCCACATTCGTCTGCAAGGACTTCGCGCTTTTTAGCGGAAACGAACCGGGATCTGCAGCGCGGCGTCGTATTCGGGCAATCCGGACGCGTTTGACTTATGCAGCACCAATGTCCCGGTTGCCGAATCGAGATCAGTTGGCACGCTGATCGTGGCTTGGAAGGGGACCCAATCGCTGGTCATCCAATTGCCCACGGCTTCGGCGTATCCCTGCGCTACTTGAAATCCCTCTGCACTAGCGAGCGAGATTGGAAAGGTCGCTTCAAAATACCAATTACCGCGCGCCTGGCCGATCAGTTCCACTTCTCCTTGCAGGATATCGCCTGCGGCCGGCGTTTCTAAGCGCACCAAATCACTCACGTCGCTGCCCTGTAGCTGGCGAACAAACGTGCGCCCGTCCGGCGTCCGGCATTGTTCGGGGTAACTTTCCATAATGGGATACCCGGCGGCGACACAGTCTTCAAATGAATCGATGGTGCTGGACAGACAAGCGACAAGACTCAGTGTGAGCAGGGCCGTTGAAAGAGTGTGGAGACGCATGGCAATAAATGTGTAAAAACAAATTATTATAGCACGCCGATGCTTGCAAAGCTGTATGCTCAGGGCAGTTTATCCCTTGAAATTCCGGCATTTTGCCGGTCAACGAGGGCGAATCTCATCGAGTTTCCATGCGACTCACCAAAATCATCTGCACGCTCGGTCCGGCCACCATCAAGCCGGAGGCCGTGAAACGTTTATTGGACGGCGGTATGAACATTGCCCGCCTCAATTGCTCGCACGGTACGCTCGAGCAACATCGCGGGACTATCCGCATGCTCAAAGACCTGAATCCGGACAACCATTTTTCCATTCTTCTGGATACCGAAGGGGCGGAAGTCAGATCGGGTGACCGTTCGGAGCCACTTCAACTGAATCAGGGCCAGGAAGTTGTGTTTACCCATCAGCGAACGGAAAAAAACCACCCGGTGATTGCGGTGAACTACGCCAAATTTGCCGAGGATGCCAAACATGCGCGCCACATCCTGATGGATAACGGCGAATTCATCTTCGATATTTTGGATATTTCGCCGGACCGCGTGTTGGCCAAAGCGCGGCACGGTGCGCTCATCGGTTCGCGGCGCCACATCAATCTGCCCGGCGCGCACGTCAACTTGGAAGCCGTGACTGATAAAGACCGCGAAGATATCAAGATGGGTTGCGACGAAGGCGTCGACTTCGTTGCCCTCTCCTTTATCCGCAATGCGGAAGAGATCGAATCGGCCCGCGCTTATATCCAAGAAAACGGCGGTCACGCCGCCATCATTGCAAAAATTGAGCATGCTGAGGCATTCGAGAATATAGAAAGTATCATTGCCGCATCTGACGGAGTGATGGTCGCGCGCGGCGACCTGGGTGCGGAACTTTCCTTTGAACAAGTGCCGGCGATTCAAGACAGTATCGTAGAGCGCTGCCGCGCCGCCGGCAAGCCAGTCATTGTTGCAACGCATATGTTGGAGAGCATGATCGAAAATCCGCTGCCAACACGCGCGGAAGTCACCGACATCGCGCACGCGGTGGCGACCGGCGCCGACTGCACCATGCTTTCTGGGGAAACTGCGGTCGGTAAGCATCCGTTTGATGCACTGCACGTCATGATCCGAACGCTTGAGGAAACGGAACAGCGGTATGCGACTTCGCCTCTTCTGGTGGGAACCAAAGGAGATGGCAACGGCGCACACGCCGGCGCCGCTATTGCGATGGCCTCGTCGCTCGGAGCGGCGGCGATCGTAG
>DATDTQ010000164.1:0-7701 GCA_035290765.1 Candidatus Peribacteraceae bacterium | reverse complement strand
CCGCTTCTAAACGTTCCATTTCGGCCAGGAAGCCGACTGTACCGCGGTTGACACTCACAATCGGTATCTTGCAGTCAGGTAATGCTCGCACGGCGCGCAGAATCGTGCCGTCACCGCCCGCCACGAGCAGTAAGTCGATGTCCTCCTCATGTTCATATGTTGGATATTTGTTGGCACACGTCACATCGGCCACGCGCCTGCGGTCAAAATACACCGCCGCCCCGGCACTCTCAACAATCGCCACGATTGCTTCCACCGTTTCATTTTTTTGCTGAAGCTCGGATTTGACGGTGATGCCGACCCGCTTATATTGAAGCATTGCCCCGTCAGACTATGCGGTCCGGGCAGCCTGTTCCAGCGTATCGGCCACGATTTGGGCCGTTATCTCCCAGGAAAATCGGGCGGCTTGCTTGGGGCCGGCTGCACGCAGACGCGTACGCAGCGGCTCGTCTGTTAGTAATCTGAAAAGTCCCTGCGTCAACGCCGCCGTGTCTTCGGGGTGTACAAGCAGCGCTGCGTCACCTGCAACTTCGGCCAAGCTCGAACCACTGCTCGTAAGAGTGGGGATGCCACGCTGCAGTGCATTGAGCAGCGGTAACCCAAAGCCTTCCTGAAGTGAAGGATACGCGAAGACCGTGCAGGCACGCAGAAGCTCATGGAGTTCATCATTCGATACATACCCTCGCCATTCCACACCGGAAGTGCTGCGTGCAGCCGTCACAATTTCATCGTCATCCCATCCCCGCGGGCCAGCCAGAATAAGCCTGTACTGTGTACGAAGTTCTCCGGGCAAAGCAGCATATGCTTCGATTAACCGCTTCTGATTCTTACGAGGACAAAGGGTACCGATACACAAAATCGTCCGCCCATCCGCTTCATTTAGCGCAGCCCTGCTACCCGTTGGACCGGCATAACACACACTGAGTTTTTGCGAGGGTAAAGATGGAAATCGAGTGTGCAACGCAGTCGCTGTAGATTCGCTGACGCAGAGAATATGCGCAGCGGTTCGAACCACGCGTCGAAGGAGGAACCGTTCGATACGTGTTGCTTTACGATCGTGCGGTTCGTTGAGAAACGCAATCAAGTCGTGCACGACCGGCACACAGGAGACGTTGTATCCAACGAGTGTTGGGACGATGTAACTGCTGGGACTTAAGTACACATCAACATGTTCCGCAGTCAGAAAGCGTGCCGCAGCTAGATGCCAGCGCAGTCCGCGCGGCAGCCGTACCACCGTGGCAGGCCAATCGGCCGGTTGATTGCTTAGGAGCGTTACCCGATGGTGCTGCAAAAGTGGCAGCAAGGCCCGGACGCAGTAGTCGGTCCAGATCCCTTTTCCCGTCGGTTTAGGGCCACAGGCGGCCCGTATGTCGATGGCAACGTGCACACAAAACAGTGTAGTGGAGAAAGGCCTACGTGGTATACTCCCCGAGAAATGGCTGCCACACTTCTGAGCAAACTTCGCCGCATGGAAACCGAGGAAAAACTCCTCAATCTTGGCGTAGTCTTGACCATGATCAGTCTCTTTTTCCCTTGGTTGAGTGGCCGTTGGATCGCCGATGAAATCCGGACTGACACCGCCCTCAGTTTTAGCTCTTATGTTTCTTTCGTTGGTTTATCGATCTTCCTCCTGCAGGGATTTGTGCTCCTCGTGAGCCTTGTTCCCTTGTGGAGCGGCAAAATTATCTTGAGCATTGAGCATAAGCACATCGTACGTTTGTACTGTAATGCCGTCTCCACCATTTTGATTGTGGCAGCACTTTCTGTCCTACTCAAAGTGACGTTTGATTTCCCGTCCATGCAAATCCGCTTCGGTGTGTATGCCGCTTTGGTTGGGAGTTTTATTTCAACTCTCTATTCATTCTTGCTTGTCCAAGAGGAACATCGTCGCCACGTTCGGTCACTCTTCCACCAGGAAGGCATGACGTCGGATCAAACATCGCTACCGTTTGAAGAACAACCGACACGGCTGCCTGCCGAGACGCCTCATTCCACTGTACTTCGTTAATGGACCCCCAATATTCAGATGAGGATCTCGTGTATGTCGACCCCGACAAAAAAATGGTGGTCGGCAAAGTCGAGTGGTCTCGGAATGGTAATGTACAGGCGATGGAGCGGCCCGTGCTGCCAGAGCCACCTGAGGAAGCCGGAACAACCCCGCGGCGGAGGCCTCACACACTACGCAAGCTTTATTACCCATGGTGCACCTACCGTACGGCGAAGCGCGTCTTTTTTGTGGATGGAAAGTTTAAGGATACGGAACGTCACCGCCCCTTGGAAGAGGCGATTGAAAAGGCCTTGCACGAACCCTACTGGAACGATTAACGAGTCTGCAGAAGCGCAACGGTTTTTTCTACTTCGTCATTCGATCCACAAATGATCGGCGAACGCTGATCAATACGTTTGATTGTTTGATCGAGAATAGACTGGCGACCATTACTGGCCGTACCACCAGCTTGCGACACGATGTACGCAAAAGGACCGCACTCAAACACCAACCTCAGCTTACCGTCAGGATACGTGGCTCCGCCCACATTGCTGAAGATACCCTGTCCCTTGGCAAGAATATGATGAATGTCTGCCACCATACAGCCAGAGTAGCGGAGTGTCGCTGACTCAGTCAGCCAACGATCAAGTGCTTTGCGATACCCAGGATTATCGTGAATCGCGCGCAGATTACCGGGGCTGAAGTTCTTGGCTTTTGGTTCAATCCGGAGCTTCTCCCGCAGCAACGTAAATTCACCCACATCATTGAGAATAAACTCGTGCACACCCTCCTTTGTCGCGTACACGAGAATCGTACGCGGTCCATACAGCACATACAGTGCCGCCACTTGCTCCTTTGGCGCATGACCCAAGATCGCTGGCGCCGCGTAAATGCCAAAGATGGAACCAATCGCAAAATTAGCGTCAATTAACGAAGAACCATCGAGTGGATCAAAGGCAACGGCGTACGGTGCTTTCTGTTGCAATGCTACAACCTCAGGATGCTCTTCCGAAATAAAGGAATTGACGGTCGTGCTTTGTTTCAAATGCTCGCTAAAAATTGAATTGCTCAGGATATCCAGTTTCTCCTGCTCTTCACCAAACTGATTACTAGTGCCAGCCAGGCCTGTTGCAGTGGTTTGAATGGCGTAGCTGACATACGTTGCAGCCCTCGCAATATCGGTCATCAAATGACGGAGATCGTCCGCCACCTTCGCGTGTGTTCGTAAATGATGATGAAGTGAAACGTGGTCGTTCATCGGCTCGCAGGAAGGAACTCGGCGACGCGCCTAGCCATTTCCGTCACACGCATGGCATAGCCCCATTCATTGTCGTACCAGCTCAGAATTTGGACGCCTTTGCCGTCTACGACTTTTGTCGAAATGGCATCAACGATGGAGCTATGCGGATCTGTCATGAAGTCAATGCTCACGAGGTGTTCGTCACACACTGAAAGCACACCTTGCATTGCCGGTTGCTCAGCCGCTTTCCGTAACACTTCGTTGACCGCTTCCGCGTCGGTTGCGCTTCGGACGGAAAACGCCATGTATGCGCACGATACCGTGGGCACTGGTACCCGAAACGCCATACCGTCCAACTTGCCCTTCAAATGGGGGAAGATAGAGCCGCACGCTTTGACGGCACCGGTGCTGGTGGGAATGATTGAGAGTGTGGCCGCGCGAGAACGACGGAAGCTTTTGCCTTCATTGGGCTTATTATCCAAGAGATTTTGCGATGCAGTGAAGGCATGCACCGATCCGACGAGCAAGCGTTCTACCCCAAAGGATTCATCAATCACTTTGATCACTGGAGCGATGCAGTTCGTGGTACAGGAAGCGTTACTGATAATATCCAGTTTCTCGGTCAGCTGTTGATCATTCACGCCTTTCACAAAGGTCGGCGTGTCGTCCTTCATGGGCGCTGTCACAATCACTTTCTTCGCACCGGCAGTTAGGTGACCACGGGCGGACTCGGCCGTCACAAAGTTTCCGGTCGCCTCGATCACAATATCCACCCCCAGTTCTCCCCACGGACACTTGGCAGTGTCCCGCTCTTTAACCACTCGCACCGGTTGGCCATTGACGGTGAAATGATCACCCTCCACGCGTACGTCTGCGTCAAAACGACCGTGAAGGGAGTCATAGCGGAGCAGATAGGCGCGCATGTCCGCATCGGAGCTGGCATTCACAGCCACGACGCGGACATCGTTCGAAAACTGCTCTACAAACTGACGGTGCACGTTGCGCCCGATCCTTCCGTAGCCATTGATTGCAATCTTGATCATCTCTGATTCGAGCATATCATAGACCAGTAATAGGTAATCAATAAGGTTCCGAAGACAGGCTCTGCCTGTCTGCCCGCCCAAACGTTCCATTCGGTACGGGCGGGGAGGAACACCGAAAAGGGAAGGAAGGTATTTTTAAACCGCCTGTGGTGAGCTTGTCGAACTATAGGTTGCCTTCCATGCATTTACATCCGTCCCGCGAAGGCTACAATGATCCCTAAAAATGCACAAAAAGCGCCGATTATCCAAAACCGCATGGTCACCTTGCTTTCTCCCCAATCAAGAGCCTCAAAGTGGTGGTGAATCGGAGCGGCTTTGAAGACGCGCTTGCCATGGCGGAAACGTTTACTGAGAAGTTGGATAATCACCGAAAGCATTTCCACCACAAAAATGGCACCCACAAGGGGCAAGGTCAGCACGTTATCCGTCATGAGGGCGATCACGCCGAGCGTGCCTCCCATGGCCAGTGATCCCGTATCACCCATGATGAAGAGCGCCGGCGGCACGTTATACCACAGAAACGCAGCAATCGCCCCCACACAGACTCCACAGAAGCCTGCCAGAGCGGTCAATCCGTTCAGATACGCGATAACTCCAAAGGCTCCAAAAGCAATGAGCAACAGACCACCGGCCAGTCCGTCCAGGCCATCAGTTATATTCACCGAATTTGCAGTCGCCACCAAAATAAACATAAAGATCGGAACATACAAAAATCCAACGTTTACGACGCCAAGGAAGGGGATAAGAATATCGTCATACTCGAGCTTCGTGTAAAACCACCACGCGCCTGCCCCGCTGATGAGAAGGAGAATGAGAAGCTTCGGTAACCAATCGAGTCCTTTTTTGCGGCCAAAGCCGATAATATTCAGATAATCATCCAGCGCGCCCAACGCACCAAGCGCAACCAAAGTAAACAATGGCAAATACACCTGGCTCCGTTGGAGCAGGGAATAATCCACCCAGCCCAGAAGTGCGAAAAAGCGGGAGAGCAACACGGTCAGCAGAATGGTGCCCCAAATCAAAAGACCACCCATCGTGGGGGTCCCAAATTTATGCTGGTGATATTTGCGAAAGACCGGCACGTCTCCACCATCGACCGCTTCCACCCGCAGCTGTTTGCCGAGACGATTACGACGGAGGAATGCCACGAACCACGGCGTAAAAAACACGCCCAGCGTGAAGGCCAAAAAGCTATAGGCGAGTATGCCGATGAGCGGGAGCCCCGGGTCGGGCGCGGGCATCGCGGAAATGCTAGCAGAAAAAAACCTAGTTTGCTATTTGAGGAAGCATGCGATTTATCAGCCATTGGCCGGCAGGCGACTTCTCCAAATATGCAAATACTTCTTCGATTGAGAGATAATTAATTCCTTTGAGGCATTGTGATGCGGCCTCTTGGGGGCCGAATAAATAGAGAACTCGATCAGCGTTAGCGAGTTGTATAAGGTACTTGGCTTTCTCACTTACCTTGTTTGGAGATATCGTGGTCTGGGCCAGTAATTCATGTCCATCGGCAGTTAGTCCGGCATGATCAATGTCCTCATAGGTGCGCGTTCCGTGCCAGACACTTTGGCACATACCCGACATCATTAAATAATTTGTTACCAACAATTCTACTTCACGATGATGAAGCAAGTTGATATCTCTCCCTAATTCTTTGCCAAGAACGCTCGCGTTCAGCCGGCCCCTTGCGCGTTTTGAACATAATTGGACTGTGCATTGTCGGGGCGGCAGATTGCCAAAAAAACCAGATGCAGAATCTATTACTCGCTCTTTAGTTAATTTGAGACACAATAAATCATTAAAGCGAACAAAATTCGATCCTGGCTCAATCCATCCGATCAATCTGTGGGAACGCATCTCTGTTGCGCCTTTATATGCAGCGATAACTGCTGCACCTCGTGTTCGCATTTCATTAAAAAGTTTTACATCTGTTTTAGCTCGCCCAGTATAGTCGTTTGGGTCTGGGCCTTTGCGTCCCCAATCTAGAGCTATAAGGCGTTGACGGAAAAGTTCGAGCACCTCTGCGGCATCGTCAAGATTGTGGGTTATGGTTATTTCTAATGGATCTGCGGCAAGCATAGTCAGGGCGTATGCGCCTTATCCACGTCGTAGAACCGCATTTGTTCCTTTTTGAACATCAGCTCCACTTTACCGGTCGGGCCGTTGCGGTGTTTGCGAATGTACACATCAGTCATGCCTGGCCTCGAGCTGTCTTCCTCATATGCATCTTCGCGGTACATCATCATGACAATGTCGGCATCTTGTTCGATGGAACCCGATTCCCGCAGGTCGGATAATTGCGGAATATTGCCGGGCCGACTTTCGACCGCGCGGCTCAGCTGCGAGAGCGCGACGATAGGAATGTGGAGTTCACGGCCGAGCTGCTTGAGCGCACGGGATATCTCCGAAACCTCCTGAACGCGGTTGCCGGCGTAACTGCTGTTGCCCGTGCTCATCAGCTGCATATAGTCGATCATCAAAATATCGAGCCCGAATTCCATTTGGAGCCGGCGCGCTTTGGCGCGTAATTCCGGAATGGTCGATCCCACGGAGTCATCGATGTACATGTTGGCTTTATTCAGTTCATCCATAATCGGGCCCAGATTTTGAAAATCGCTGTCATCGAGCTTCCCGCGTTGCAACTTCCAGGAATCCACACCCAGCATGGACGCAAAGAGGCGGTCGACGAGTTGTTCTTTGCTCATTTCAAGCGAAAAGATGCCAACCGATTTGCCGCTCCGGACAGCGGCATTCGTGGCAATATTCAGCATCAAACTGGTTTTCCCCATGCTTGGACGCGCCGCAATGATGACCAAATCACTGGGCTGTAGACCCGACAGCATGCGGTCGAGACCGCGGTATCCCGTTGGCACACCTTTCACCAGTTCATCGTCGGGCGATTCATGCATCTCCGAGAATTTCTCGTACCGTGAGTTCAAAACTTCACGTATATGCACGAATTTGTCTTTAATGTAGCGGTTACTGATCTCAAAGACTGTTTTTTCAACGTCATCGAGCAACTGAGGCACCGAACGATTCTCCTCGTAGCCAAAACCGGAGATCTTTTGGCCCGCCGCAATAATTTGGCGATTCACCGCTTTGGTTTTGACGATCTGACCGTACTGATAGACGTGCGAGGATGTCGGCACGGCCGCCGCCAGTTCCGCCAAAAAGGCGCTGCCCCCGATCTCCTGCAGCTTTTTATTGTCCTCCAGGCGGCTCGACACCGTCACGAAGTCGACTGGTTCATGCCGCTGGTAGAGGTCAAAGATGGCCTGACAGATTTGCCGATACACGGGATCGTAAAAATCATCCGGTGTCAGAAAGTCCGACACTTTGATGATGGCTTCCGGATCAAGGAGAAGCGCTCCGAGGACCGTGCGCTCCGCTTCCAACGAATGTGGTTGCGTTTTGAGCGTAACGGCCGGTCG
>DATDTQ010000163.1:0-6154 GCA_035290765.1 Candidatus Peribacteraceae bacterium | reverse complement strand
TTGGGATTGCCCTGACGATCGGTATCCCCGCTGATGATTCCCAAAGCCGTTGCGGTGGCGATTGCGCCGACGTGAGGATGCGAAGCGCGAAGATCACTGTAGTCCCCGGTTCCCTCCGACAAGGGGAGCCCGAGTGATTCTACGATAGTTAGCACCACGGCACCGCGCGTGGCAGGTCCGTTCACATCCAAATCGATTGTGTATGTGGAAAGCTGCAACTCTTCGGCTAGCTTAATGTAACTTTCGGACCATTGCTTTTGAGCGGATCGGTTCACAGGAATGCCGGAGACCGCTGAAACATCTTCACCGGCCGCTTCCAGGGCCATCTTGGCGATTTCAGCATAGGTAACGGGATTCGCCGGACCGAACTCACCTGTCAATCTTCCGCGCACATCGCGGTAGCCGGAAGCAATGCCGGCCTGGATGACATCCCACACATAGGCGGCAAACCACTCACGAGTGGGCACATCCGTAAAGACAACGGACTGGCCGTCAACGACAGTTTCCAAAAAGCCTCTCACGGCGGGTAAGCCCGCTTCGGACTCAATCTCGCCGCCGGTTTCGGAGGAATCTGTTGCCGGATGCAGTCCATCTCCGCCTGGGCTGCCTCGTCTACTCCCACCGCCACCGCCACTTGCGCTCTCCGTCTCCGTGACGCTGGTGGTGGTAGCGAATGTCCAGTTTGTATTGTTGCCGCTGTTGTCACAGCCTGTCGAACAGGAAATGGCAGTTGCGTTTGTGTTGTTGGAATCTTTGATATCAAGGTAACTCACAGTGCGCGTGCCCTGCGGATTAATCCTCCACTGCGTTCCGCTCAGCGAGGAGCGCAGCTTGAGGAGGGGATTGACGCTGGCTCCGCTGAGCGTCAGCGTACCAACGATTGTCTGGGTTTCTCCTGCCGCAAATGTGAGCGTCGGGCCGGCCAAGGAGCCCTTGGTTAAGTTATAGAACGTGATGGAGCCGGAGAGCGTTTGATTCGTGCCATCAAGCGTCACGGTTCCGCTTGTGTGCGTAAAGGTGGCCGAGGAATAAACTGTCAGATTACCCGCAATGTTGATGGTTGCACCCGATAAGCTGGCTTGGGCGTCATCCGCGAGAACGAGGTCACCATCGACGTCGAGTGATTGATCGTTCGTATTCATATCTAAATGACCAACGGTGACGGTCACATCGTTCTCCACATTGAGTCCGCCACCGTCGATGATGACGTCATCGTTTGTGGTTCCACCGGTATTATTCAATGTCAGGTCATAGAGAGATTGCCCATCCAGATCCACGGACTGATCACCGTCATCGTTGAGCGTCCATGTGCCGGCGGTCACCGTCAGCGTGGCGGCGTCGTTGACGAGAATAGTACCGGAGGCAGTCACATTGGAATTTGTTGTCAGGGTAGCCTGAGCCGCATCCGCCAGAGTGATGCCTCGTTCAACGTTCATCGTTTGCGAGTTGGTCGTGAGGTCCAGATTCCCAAGTGTCACAAGCAATGCACCGGAAAGATTGAGGCCGCCATTAACATTGACAATGACATCATCACTACTGCCGGAGCCGGCGTTCTCGAGTGTGAGATTCCAAAACGTTTCGGTAACGTTGGCGCCGACGGTCAAATTTTGATCAGCGTTGCCGTCAAAAATGATCGTTCCCGTGGAAGTAAATGTGGAATACGGCGAGCTGGCCCCCTTCGTAATCGAAAGACTACCCGACAGGGTAAAGGTATTTTGGATACCCGTTACAATGCCTCCCGTTTGCGTGTAACTCCCTGACGTTGTCAGTAATGCATTACCGCCTACCAGCCGGCCGCTACCGACCCGGATGCCTGAGGTCCCGACCCGCAGTGAGCCGGTCCCCTGTAACAAAGATCCGGTCCAGGTTGGCAGAAGCGACAGACCTGCTACGGTGACGGCGCTGCGGATGCGGACCGTGG
This sequence comes from Candidatus Peribacteraceae bacterium, assembly GCA_035290765.1. GTDB lineage: Bacteria > Patescibacteriota > Gracilibacteria > Peribacterales > Peribacteraceae > DATDTQ01. The sequence goes on along the minus strand of DATDTQ010000163.1, from coordinate 4,233 downwards.
TACTACCACTACCTCGAAAAATGGCTGTGTCGTCAGACCCTGGGACACCCGCTCCTCCTCCTCCAACTGGCCCTGACGCCCAGTTCGCGGCGCTCTCCCACCGATCACTAGAGCCGGTCCAATACCGGTCAGCCGCGTAGGCTTGCGTTACAAAAAAACAGGAAAATAAAATCGCTGCCACCTGCATCGCAAGGCGAAAAACAGTTCGAGAAGACAGGCAGTAAGCGTAATTCATAGACTAACGAGATAATGGCCTTTTTTTTAATCGAAAAAAAATTAAAAGGTTTGACAAAAATCCTGGTTTATATATATCAAGTTTCGTTTTTCCTTAATCATAAACAGTCAATTGACCTTTCGGTGCGGTTTCTCCACCCTATCTTGGCATGTTTCGCCGTCTTTTCGGTGCGGGAATTCTTATTGCTTTGCCCTTATGCGCTTTCGCTCAGGAAGCGCCGATCACTCGGCGTGACGGATTTTTGCAGCTCTGGCAATCTGTTCTGCGTCCAGCCTATGAGGCGCGTGAAACTCCTTATACGGATGTTCCGGAAGGGGAGCACGGCTTTCTGGAAATCACGTACGCCAAGCGGCGGGGACTCCTTGGCGATGTTGAACGTTTCTATCCCGATGAACCGTTAACGCTGGGTGATGCGGCACTTTGGTTATTCCGCACCCGCAATGTGGCTGATCCCGATCAAATGGAGCCGGAGCATTTGCCGGCTTTATTGAAACGATATTCAATTCTTTCATCGAGTGCCGATCTGCAGCAACCCATTACTGTTGCCGAGTTGACCAGTCTGACGCAGCTCTTTGAAGAAAAGAGACACACGGAGCAAACAAAGGTCAGCCAGTACGGAGAAGAATTTCGCGGCGAAGGGACGGCTTTCGGTGAAACCTTTAACCCCGATGACTTCACGGCGGCGCATGTCACGTTTCCTGTTGATACACTTGCGCGCGTCACACATGTAGAAGACGGGCGAAGCGTTCTCGTACGCGTGAACGACCGCGGGCCATTCGTTCCCGGTCGGAGCATGGATCTCAGCTCAGCGGCATTCGGCGCGATCGCTGAAGGAAGCCGCGGTGTCATCACCGCGACCATCGAGCGCCTGGGTGACATCAACCTAGTTGATCCGAGTCTGCGCGCCGCCTGGGAAGCGCAAGGGGGGATATCCTCTGAATCTTCTGCATCGTCTGGATCCTCTGTTTCTTTGGCGGGAGAGGATTCAGAAGAAACAGAGGCAACAGAAGATTCAGAGGTTTGTGATGAGTTCGGTCGGCGTTATCAACAGCGGATTGCGCGCGGTGTCCGCTTCATTCGGGGTGTTCCCCACAGCTTCAAGTTAGGTGGTTCGCTTACTTTGCGGTCGCGTGATTACTTCGTCATGCGTTCAGTCCAATTCCCTGACGGCACAGTCAATCGCCTGGAGCAGTGGATCAGTCCAGAGGAGTCATACTCATTAACACCGGAAAAACTGGGGAAGTATGTATTTCGCGTTAGCGAGCCATCAGGTCGCGGACGCGAGCTACAGATGAATGTTTTGAGTTGTTAACTTTTCCACTCGTCGCCTTCATGGAGCTGGGGATCATCACCATATGAATCCCAATCGGTCTCGTCTTTGGCAGGCTGAAGGACGAGGGCGTGCATGGAAACGCGAGCCAGGGCATAGAGCACCGATATTTGTTTGTTCAAAGACGCGCGTTGCTCTTCGGGTGCGATATATTTGGCCTCTCGATGGAGGCAGCTCATCACTCTTTGTTTGATCGAATCTATCCTGAATCTAATGGTATCTAAATTTCTCAATTTATCCCGAAGCCCATCAACTTGTCCCCGCGCTTTTTGCTCGATCATAACTAACTCTGTCCCGGAAAAAAGGGAATTGAGGTTAGCGATAAATTCTTGCTCGTCTTTTGGCGAACTAATGTGGTTTTCGGAGCCCAGCAATCGTTCGGTCGTGGCCACCAAATCCTTGTATATGTGAAGGTCGACCCGTGCTTGTGACTCAGGGTGTTTCATGTCCTAATAATATGTCAGCCCTTTCGCGACCGCAAGTTGGGCCCTCATGGCTACGGACAGGCATTTCTGCTATAATCAAATGATTTCTTGAACTTCAACATCCCCATTCAAACCCGCATCTAATGGTCGTCTTCCTGCGCTTTCTGGCGGTTCCGCTGTTCTGGCTCGGCGCGCTTGTGCTCGGCGTCATTTTGAATCCCGATCTTTGGGATGGAATTATTCGCTGGTTTGAGCGCGATCCTATTTCCGCTCTGTGGACAATCGCGGGTGCGTATCTTGGTGTCAGAATTTTCGTTGCAACTGGAAGATATATCTATGCTCTCATACAGTCGCGCAAGTTAGTGACGGTTCAGGTGCTCCTGCCGCGCGACGACAGCAAGATTGACCAGGAAAAACGAACCGAGAAAGATTTCAAAGAGAAGGTAGCCATTATGGAACAGCTGTATCGGGCGCTGTGGGAAGTGCGTAGTCTCGACTTCTGGCAGACGTTCCACTTCTGGTTTTGGCGCTACTGTCCGTTGAGTTTTGAACTCTATCTTGAGAAGGGGCAAATCACGTTTTACGTTGTCACGCCGCCGCGGCTGCAAAGCATTGTGGAAAAACAGATCACGTCGTTTTATCCGACTGCGGAAATTGCGCCCAGGTCGACCCAGCCGCTACAAGTGCGCGGTCACAAGGTCGTGGCCTATGTCATGCGGCTCAAGAAGCGTTTCTGGTACCCGCTGCGGTACTACGACCAAATGCAGGATGATCCGCTCAATGGTATCTGTAACGTCTTAAGCAAACTCGGTGCGGAAGACGTGGCCGGAATTCAGATGGTGATCACGCCGTCGTTCAGTAACAAATGGGGAAAGAAGGCCGACCGTTTTGCCAGCGCCGGCTTCAAAGGTAAGAAGCAAAATTTCCTGACAAAAATCCCGGTGATCGGGTTTCTGTTTTCGGCCATTGAGACGACAGCGAAGACAATGGCCCCGGGGGCCACGACCGGTGACAGTTACGTCCGCATGATTCAGCCGCAAGAAGAACTTTTTAAGCGCATGGGTGAAAAAGCGGGTATGAGCTTCTACCACGTATCACTGCGTATTGCGGGGAGCAGCACCACATGGCGGCGAGCGTTTGAGATTACAAGTAACTTGCAGGTGGCCTTCAATGCCTTCCGGGATATCTACGGAAACTATTTGGAAAACAAGCGTCTGTTTTTCCAGCTCATACCGCTTTCTCTTAACGCGCCGTTCATGAAGCATCTGTGGAAACGGCGCTTAAACGGTTTCTTCCATCGGCCAGAACTACTCGTGGAACGCGAATTAAGCGGCCTCTTTCACTTCCCGGATAGCCGCTATAACCGCGTCCCAGCTATCTCGTGGCTAACCTACAAAGTGTTGCCGCCGCCGCCAAATGTGCCAGCGCAGGGGATTTTGCTCGGCAAAAACGTCCACCGTGGTGTGGAAACGCCCGTCCGCTTCCTTCCAGAGGATCGCACCCGTCACCACTACATCATCGGTAAATCCGGTACAGGTAAATCCGCACTGCTCAGCTACATGTCACGCCAAGATATTCAAAATGGCGATGGTGTTTGCATCGTAGATCCGCACGGCGACCTCATTGCCGATGCGCTGGCGCATACACCGAAACACCGGGCAAAAGATATTATTGTTTTTGATCCAAGCGACACCGAGCGGCCGATGGGTCTCAATCTTCTGGAAGGAAAAACCCCGGATGAAAAAGACAGAGCGTCCATCGACGCGATGGAGATCTTTATCAAAATGTTTGGCAACGAAATCTTCGGTCCGCGCATTCAGCATTACTTCCGCAATGGTTGCTTGACGCTCATGGATGATGAGGAAGAGGGTGCCACGCTCATCGACGTGCCGCGCCTCTTCGTGGATGACTCTTTCCAACGCTACAAAGTCGCGAAGTGTCGTAACCCCGTCGTGCGCAGTTTCTGGGAACACGAATTTGCGCAAACGGGCGCGCGTGAAAAAGAGGAAATGATTCCGTATTTCAGCGCTAAGTTCGGGCCGTTTATCACGAACACAACCATGCGTAACATCATTGGCCAACCCAAGAGCGCCTTTGATATTCGCCAAATCATGGACGAAGGCAAAGTGCTGCTGGTGAACCTCAGCAAGGGCAAAATTGGGGATACAAACGCGCAGTTGCTCGGTCTGATCTTCGTCAATAAAGTCAGCATGGAAGCACTGAGTCGCGCGGATGTTACGCGC
>DATDTQ010000162.1:0-3433 GCA_035290765.1 Candidatus Peribacteraceae bacterium | reverse complement strand
AGAGTGTCGAGACTTCGCTCCCCGCCTGAATAAACCGGAAGATGTTATCCACGAAGAGCAGCACATCTTGATGTTCTTCGTCGCGGAAATACTCCGCCATCGAGAGGCCGGCTAAGGCGACGCGCAGCCGGGCCCCTGGCGGCTCGTTCATCTGGCCGAACACGAGCGCGGTTTTCTTGACGATGCCGGATTCATTAAGCTCCAACCACAAGTCATTCCCTTCGCGCGTGCGCTCGCCCACACCACAGAACACCGACACGCCGCCGTGCTCGGTCGCAATGCTGCGGATGAGTTCCTGGATGATGACCGTCTTGCCGACGCCGGCGCCGCCGAACAAGCCAACTTTGCTACCTTTCGCATACGGCGCGAGCAGGTCGATGACTTTGATGCCGGTCTCCAGCACCGCGGATACTGGCAGCTGTTCCTCAAAGGTCGGTGATGGACGGTGAATCGGATAACGCTGTTTGGCGTTCGACAGCGGTCCGCGCTCATCAATGACTTCGCCGAGCAAATTGAAAATGCGGCCCAGCGTCTGCGGGCCGACCGGCACGGTGATCGAGGCTCCGGTGTTGATGACTTTCATCCCGCGCACTAGCCCGTCGGTTGTGGCGAGGGCGATGCAGCGCACGGTGTTGTTGCCGACATGCTGGGCTACTTCCAGCGTCAGGTCGATCCCCTTCGCCTTGTCTTCGACTGTGAGCGCGTGCAAAATCTCCGGCAGCGCATTCTGCGCAAACCGCACGTCCACGCTCGGCCCGATCACCTGGACGATTTCACCCTGCGTCTTAGTCATAAGCTATCCTCGATTATTTTGCTGATGGAACAGTTGTTCCACGTCGTCTCGTGTGAAAAAGTAGGCGCCACCTACAGCGAAACTCAACATCAGCTCCATGAGTAGCACGAAACACACATTAGTGATGGCGCTATTCTTCGTAATGTATGCCGTGCTGATTATAAGCATTGTGCCTCCAACTACGGGGATGCAAAAGTTCGGCCCCAACCAACATACCCATAATCGCTGGGCATTACGACGCAGGCGCCATATCCCAATGCCCACATAGATGTCGATAATGCCTAACGCAGCAATTGCTAGAGCTATCACGGGAATACTAAGCATTCCAATACTGCCCGTTCCCGCAGTCCATAACCTCACTATGGCCATAGCATTGGTCACCGCGGCGATCGCCCCTATGACAGCCAACGCAATGCCTAAACAGAAAGTAAGTCCAGCGATCATGCGCACGCCATTGGTCATCCATCGTGGATTCATTTCAGCGCCTCGGCGGTGCCGACGATCTCAGCCAGCTCGCGCGTGATGCTGGCTTGGCGCGCCTTGTTGCGCGTGAGCGTGAGCTCAGTAGTTCGCTCAGCCATCATGTCTCCTATCGAAAAAGTGCTCGTGTTTCACGCCGCAAGAGAAAACACACACCGGTAATGGTCAGAACAAGGTGATTATCAAACATTTGACACCGATGTTAGGCTGGTGTCATGGTCCCGACCGATGCGTTTCACCGACGGATACAGACCGAGCGCAAGGCCCGGAAGTTCCTGCGCAAACAGGTGTGGAAAAACGGGCGCAAATGCTGCACACGTTGCCGGAGCTACCGCGTCTACCAGACCGTGGGGCTGCGCTACCGGTGCAAACGCTGTCGCTACACCTTCGGCGACTGGACCGGGCGGTGGCTGGGCCGGTGCAAGATCAGCGCGGTCCAGTGGCTGTGGGTCGTCAAGCTCTTTGAGTTGGAGGTCTCGGCGCGCCGGATCGGGCGCGAAGTCGGCCTGAGCTACCCGACCGCGCTGAAGGCCTGCCACGTGCTCCGGCAGGCGCTCGTGGCGCACACCGCCCCACGACTGCTCCAGGGCGAGATCGAGCTGGATGAGGCCTACTTCGGCGGCCGGCGCAAGGGCAAGCGCGGACGGGGCGCCGCCGGCAAGGTGCCCGTCTTCGGTATCCTGGAGCGACGGGGGCGCGTGCAGGTCAACGTCGTGCCCGATGTCTCGGCGCAGAGTCTGCTCGATTGGACCTTGAAGAAGGTGCGCCGGGGCAGTATCGTGTACACGGATAAGTTCCGGGGCTATGACAGCTTGATGTTCTGCGGCTATCGGCACCTGCGGCTGGATCACCGGAAGGTCTTTGCCGCCGGCAAGGTCTACATCAACGGCCTCGAAGGCTTTTGGAGCTACGCGAAGCAGCGGCTCATGAAGTTCCATGGCGTCTCGAAGCGCTACTTCCCGCTCTATCTGAAAGAAATGGAGTTCCGGTACAACCATCGGGAATCGTCCTTGTTCGAGTTACTGGCTCAATGCATCACAAAACCTGTGTCAGATCGTTGATAATCACCATGATTTTAAAAATTCGTATTCGCCAATTTTCCCGAAATCTACCGGCAAAGAACCAGCTTGCGATGAAACTTCAACCTTGTAACTATCAAGTAGAGTGAACCAACCGATATCAAAAGCCCAATGATGCAAGCGACATAAAGCCATACCGTTACATATATCATCTTTTCCCATAGCCCGGTGAGGAACTATATGCGCTGCTTCCACTTCCCAGGATAAAGCGTCAGGTGAGTAGATTTTCATTCCACAAACAGCACACTTGTAATTGTATGCTTCAATCACAGCTTGCCGGAACCCTCTTCTTCGTAAGGTAGTTTCCTTTGTTATTTTTGAAACCTTTTTGTTCCTATCAAATGGATTATAGTTTTCAAGCATTGGTGTTTCATTGAGTTTTTTTACTATTTTCTGAACTTCGAACGATTTGGTTGACAGGAAATATTTTTTTGCAACGGGAATACTCGATAGTCTAAGCGCTTTATCAAAACCGCGTTCTGTGAGCATCCACTCTCTATTATTGGTGAGTCTCAGCGTTTGTGTTGGTCGTGAAACCATTTTTTCTTTAGCTAATGAATCAGCAGCACTAAAAAGCAAACGGTGCCAAAGTGATGATTTTTTGACTCTGTTTTCTTTTCGATAAATGGTTTCTAAATAAGCGGACCTTTGTTCTTCATTAAGCCCAAAACCATCTGCCATTTCAGCCACGATTTGCTCATCTGAACCAAATTCTTTGATTACTCCGTTATGTCTGAATAGCGCAATGAGCAATGCTTCTTCCACTTCTGTGCGGACAGGCATCTTTAACTGTCCGAGCATTTTGCCTTCGTAACTCATTGCTTTGCTTATGTTGTGCTGCATTTTTTCATCGTGTGAGTGGTGGGAGAAATACTGGGGATGCTTCATTCCGTGTGCGTACGGGGACGATTCTGCTGGTGCCAGGTTCACGACTCAAACCTGCCCTCCCAGAACTCTCCACCATTCCGCTCCATATACCAAGCAAAACTTCCATCATCAAGCTCATGCTTTCACCGCATGTTCGAATTGACTCAGCGTGATGGCTCGAAATAACCACCAACCTTGACTGCCTGGCCGGGGC
>DATDTQ010000161.1:0-4150 GCA_035290765.1 Candidatus Peribacteraceae bacterium | reverse complement strand
GCTTCACCTTTTCCAAAACATCCGGAATAAACGACTGCCCGCCGAAACCGGGATCAACGGACATAATAAGAAGGAGATCAACATCGGCCAGTACACTGACGGCTTCAAGGGGTGTCTCCGGTTTGATGGCAACGCCCGCCGTTGCGCCGCCATCGCGAATTGCTGCGATCAAGGCCGCTTGCGTTTCCGCGTCATTAGCGGCTTCGGCGTGGAAGGTGATATGGTCGGCGCCGGCTTTGAGGAATTCCTCGATGCGATCTTCGGGGTTACTGACCATGAGGTGAACATCGAGTGTAAGTTTGGTTTCGATCCACTTGACGACAGGTGCGCCGAAGCTGAGGTTCGGCACGAAGTGCCCATCCATCACGTCTACCTGAAGCCAGTCGGCATATGGCTCCACGCTCGCGATTTCTTCGCGGAGCCGGCTGAGGTCGGCCGCCAAAATTGAAGGCGTTATTAAAACCCTACTGCTCATGTGCCAATCCTACACGACCGCCTGCACATTGCTACATTGTTCAATTGCTCCATTGCTCGCAAGCGAACCGCATGATGCCAAACGCTTTGCGTAGCAATGGGACAATGTAGCAATGGAACAATTTATCAAGGTTCCAGATCATTGATTCTCTTCTGGTGCCGCCCCCCCTCAAACTCAGTGGCTAGAAAAATATCCGTGAAGCGCTTCGCGTCTTCAACCGATGTGACGCGCGCACCCAGACTCATGACGTTGGCGTCATTATGTGTGCGCGCCAGGCGGGCGGTTTCGTCGTTCCAGACGACCGCCGCGCGGATGCCGCGGACTTTGTTGGCGGCCATGGCCTCGCCGTTGCCGCTGCCGCCGAAGATTATGCCGGGGCAACGTTGTTCGAGGACGATGGCGCAGCCTTTACGGATGATCGGCGGGTAGTCGTCGTCTTTGTCTTCTTTGAAGGCGCCGGCATCCATCACATCAATGCCTTTACTGATGAGATGCGCCTTGATCGCTTCCTTTAACGAAAATCCGGCGTGGTCGGCGGCCAAAACTACGCGAGCAGGCAATTTCATTGTAAACATCCTAAACTGGCAAGCAGCCAAAGTCACTGGTCGCTAGTCACTTGACCAGTGACCAGTGACAAGCGACCGAAGGGTTTCTATAGTGAATGTATGCCTCCCCGCCCCCTTATTGCCGCTAACTGGAAGATGAACTCGATTCCGAAGGGCGCTCTTGATCCTAAGTCGCCCTACCGAACTGAGGGTGGCGCGGATGTGTGGGTATTTCCAACCTTTCTGGATATACAAGCCTGCATAGAAGCGAAGCTGGTGGTGGGTGCCCAGCACGCTTCGGCGGAAGACGAAGGTGCTCACACCGGCGACGTCAGTATGCGAATGCTCGCCTCGCTCGGTTGCCGCGCCGTGCTCTGCGGCCATTCCGAGCGGCGGCAGGATCACGGTGAAACGAATGAAGACGTGGCCGAGCAAGTCGCCGCTGCGCTAGACGCGGGCCTGCATCCGATTGTCTGCATCGGCGAAACCGCCGCCGAGCGGAAGACAAAGAAGCACAAGAAGGTTGTAGAGGCGCAGATGGCCGTGCTGCCCCTCGGGTCGGATATTACGATTGCCTATGAACCTGTCTGGGCGATCGGTACCGGTCAGACGGCGTCACCAGCCGAAGCCCAAGAGATGCATGCCTACATTCGATCATTGCTGCCAGAAGACATGCGCTCAAAAATTCGCATTCTCTACGGCGGCTCAATCAAACCGATCAGCGCCGCCGCGCTCTTCCGCGAACCCGACATTGATGGCGGACTCGTCGGGGGCGCCTCGCTTGATCCGGCTATGTTTGCGGAAATCGTGAAAGCGGCCGAGAGCGCAGAAACCTGAAAGCCTGTTAAACCTCCTAAACTTACTAAACCTGCCAAACCTTTCAAAAAGAGTTTAGAAAGTTTAGAAGGTTTAGGAGGTTTCCGATACACTGCTGGTTATGGAATTCATTGGTGGTTTCGGCCTTCTCGTTCCCCTTCTGGTTGTCGCAGTTATTTTTATCAAACAAATCAACCAATATGAGCGCGGTATTGTCCTGCTGATGGGCAAATACCAGACAACGTGGAATCCGGGCTGGAAAATTCTGATTCCGGTATTCCAAAGACTTATCAAAGTCGACATTCGCGTGAAGGCTGTGGACGTTCCCGATCAAGAAGCGATCACGCGCGACAATATTCCGATCCGGATTAACGCGGTCATTTACTTCCGCGTGAATAACGCCGAAAAGGCGGTCTTGGAGGTTCAGGACTTTTTCTACGCCGTCTCGCAGTTGGCCCAAACCACAATGCGCAACGCCGTCGGCGAAGTGACGCTGGACGAACTCCTTTCGAACAAGAAGGAAATTAGCGAGCGCATCAAAAAGACAGTTGATGCCGCCTCCGATCCATGGGGCATCGACGTCCAGAGCGTCGAGCTGAAAGATATTGTCCTGCCGGAAAGTTTGAAACGAACCATCGCGAAGGTCGCCGAAGCGCAGCGCGAAAAACAGGCTGTAATTATTAGTTCTGAAGGTGAGGTTGCGGCCGCCAAAAACATGGCCGAAGCCGCGCATACACTCTCCTCCCAATCCGGTGCACTCCACTTGCGGACACTACAAAGCATTAATGACTTAAGTTCGGATCAAAGTAACACGGTCGTCTGGATGGTTCCCGTCGAAGCGCTTAGGGCGCTCGAAGCTTTGGCGAAGAAATAGCATAAGGGCGGGAAGGATGGCCTGCCCGGCGTAGCCTTGTCAATTGGTCTAGAAACACCGGGCGAAGTCGGGCGAGGCCCGGCGTAGCCGTGCTGATTGGCCACGGTAAACAGAGGGCGAAGTCGGGTCACGGTCGAAGCGCTTAGGGCGCTCGAAGCTTTGGCGAAGAAATAAGGGGTAGCCCTATGAACGTCAGCGCCAGCTTGACAATGAACCCTGTCATCAGGACAAGCCCCAGCTGCCACGTCATGGCAACGAGTAAGCCGAGCGTAAAGGGCGGTAAGAAGATCATTTGTTGCAGCACGCCAAAAATAACAAATGTGCCGATCATCACCGCCAGCGTCATTAAAATCGCTTGGCTCGTGATACTCCACCAATGGCCACGCGTCCGCTCGTAACTCAGACGCGCGCTGGCCATGATGCCTTTCTTTTCTTGGAGCAAGATGACGGGCGCAAGTACAAAGCGAGGGCCGAGCAGCAACGCGAACAGGGGACCAATGAATGGAAGCCAACTGAACGTTCGTATGACTATCCACAGAGAAACACCGATTAATGGCAGAAGGTGTGTCCGCAGATTCCTCCACACCTCAACTGGAGTTGTTACTTCTGAAACAGCTTGGACAAAGTAGAAATGAAAACTCAAAAGCATCACGAGCATTTGCACAACAAAAAGCAAAGCGAGGAGTGGCAGTAATGTCGTGAACATCTCGATAGTTTGTTGTGCTGCGAGCTGATCGCGTTCCTCTTGAGGCATGTCTTCCAGTTCTTGAAGGAATGCATCTTGTAATTGCATTAATTCATTGAAGGCCTCTTCATCACCATCTCGAGCTCGCTGCAACAATTCTTCCACTTGAGCGGGGTCGCGCCCCAGCCCATGCCAAAGGTTGGCTTCTTGAGAGGCAATTTGCCGCCCCACAAACTGCGAGACAACGTTCATCAATAATGCGAAGGCGACAATGCCCGTGAGCACTGCCGGCCACGCTCGCTGAATATTTTTGGCAGCTGCTGAAAGTAATGTGGTAAACCGGAGCGTTGTGGCTCGAGCCATGGACGTATCGTAAAGGAGCAGCCAGTAAATGTCACTGCCATGCCACCTTGTTCGTCACCTCGTCCCTTCGTAATTCGGAAGTACGAGGTGACGAAGGACGAGGTAACGACGGGCAGAGAATCATGGTTAATTTCGTACCCACGTACCTCCGCCCACATTTTTAGCGCCGCCTTGCAGTTCCATCATGGTGAGGGCGGCGTTGACCGTGCCAGCATCAAGCCGGCTGCGATCAACAATATCGCTCGCTGATTGGGGTAACGATGTGAGCACTTCCCACACCGCCGCTTCGACTTCGTCGCGTGGCGTGTAGCTCGGCCGACTGGGATCTGGCGCGACGATCCCGAGGTCACGGAGCAACTCATCGGCTGTCGTCAGAAGGGTAGCTTGCCCAC
>DATDTQ010000160.1:0-3590 GCA_035290765.1 Candidatus Peribacteraceae bacterium | reverse complement strand
CTCCGCCGCCATGTATTCAAACATTTTAAGAGGTGACATTTCATGCCGGTAGTGTGGCTTATCTGGCCAAGGCATTGCCAAAATATCGCACGCCGCCATAGATGCAGGAACGCGTGCGGCTTCAATGGCACCAGAGAAGAGCACATCTTCAGTTGTTAAGCCGAGATTCCGGGCCATTGCTTCGTATTCTTCTTTATCTTCCTTGGGACCACCGACGATGAACCCAAGTGCGAGTTGTTCTGACTGTAACAGTTTTAATGCTTTCAGGAGATCAGCCACGCCTTTATCCATAAAAAGTGTTTTTAAGCGACCGACGTAGCCGACAACGAGTCGACTGGTCCGTATTCCAAACTGTTGGCGTGCTTCTTCTCTGGTTGGTAATTTCTGAAAGCGCCGTAGATCAACACCGTCACCTCCAACTATCAGGAGTTCCGACCGCACTCCCCACTCTTGTAATTTCTGCTTCATGGCTGACGTCAGACAAACAACCAGTTCGCACTGATTACAGGCGGCAACGAATGCGTTCCGTCCGCGCCGCGGTAGTGAATGAAGTTCGATGACAGTCGGTACACCACTCCGAATGAATGTTTGGAGCAGCGCCGGTGAACGCGTGTAGAGAAGATCGAACTCATCTTTTTTCAACACGCGTTTGTATTCTCGCTTCAACGAGAAGTTCAGCCACAGCAAACCAAGCATGCGCGTGAGAACGAAGTAGTGAATTGGATCAAAATTTCCTAAATATCGAATGTCCACCCGGCGATCTGCGTTGTAGTACGTCCAAAAGTCGACTTTCACCGGATTACGACGGTATGGCGCAAAGATAGTCACGTCATTACCCAAACGAACCAGCGCATCACACACCTGCGCAATTTGATGCCCATGTGCGCGCTCGCTGGGCAGCCGAACATTTGTGCAGTAGGCAATTTTCATCGAATGCATCGAAACTATGCCAGTAGACTCTTAACAATGGAACAATGGAGCCATGGTTCCATTGTCCAATTGCTGCATTGCTCTATTCTAGTCATCAGTATGAAGCTTGTAACGAACAGTCAGGCCCGAATTGGCCTGCACCAAGCGCTGGCCGAAGTCGAACTGAACGGTTCTGTGCTCGATATTGGCGGGACAAAGGGCGGGAAATATCTCGCCTGCCTCAAGGGCAATAACACGGTCACCACCGTGAATATTGATGAAAAATACGGTTACGACTTAAAGTTCGACGTAGAGAAACCATTCCCACTAGCTGACGCCAGTTACGATCATGTGATCTGCATCAATCTCCTTGAACATATTTATAACGATAAAAATGTCATTCAAGAAAGTTTTCGTGTTCTCCGACCCGGCGGAACAATGATCAACGTCACTCCCTTTTTAATCGCCGTGCACGGTTGTCCAAACGATTTCCGCCGTTATACCGATGAAGCGCTGCGTAGAATGTTTCAGGACGCAGGCTTCATTGTGGATGAAGTGAAGCCAATCGCGTATGGCTGCTTCCACACCGTCTATCAATTGACGTTTGTTTTGGTGCCACTCAAACCGATTCGCGAACTGTATCGCTGGCTGTGTGTCGGACTTGATCGATTACTAATGGCGCTTTCAAAAAAATACACCGAGCATACGAAGAACTTCGCACTCGGTTACATCGTTCGCGCCCGCAAGCCGTAAGAAAATGGCCGTCTTGCCGGGATTGCAAGTGATTGCTAAACTTTCAACATGGTTATGCATCGACTCACTGCCACGTTCGATTGTGAGGAAGAAGCCCAAGCGGAAGCTTTTGCCACCGCAGTCAAACAAAGAGCTGAAACCCTTGGGTTGAGTCAAGTTACCGTCAAGCAACGAAAAAATCTCGAGGAACTGCTTGGTTTGGATGTAAAACCTGAAAGCGAAGATCTAAGACTGAACTTTGATCGGGTAATGGATGCAGAACTCGATGAGTACGGACATTATCCTGATTGAGCAACTGCTGTTAGCCAGCTTTCCTGGCGCTAATCAGCGCGGACAATCCCCAATGTTTACAAATCCAACGCTTTGCTCGGCGTGGCAGAAGCTTTCCGAGCGGCAACCAGGGATGAGGAAGCACTTCCGGGACCGTCGGCGTGTCATCGATGTCGATACGAATTTCCACGAATGGCGAAAACAAAATTTTAAATTCGTTGATGGTATAAAACTTCGTCAGTTGGTTCCCGCCGACATCAACACCATCGGAAAAACGATTGAAGAGTGATTGTTGATCATACTTCAGCAACTGCATTCGCAAAATTCCGTGGTACAACTGAATGGCATACCGCAGATGCACCGAATTTTTGTGGTACATCATGGCAAACATGCGGCCGCCGGGTTCGAGAACGCGGTGAATTTCCGCAATTGCTTGTTCCGTCTTGGGCATGTGCATGAGGCACCCCCAGGCGCAGACAAAATCGAATGTGTTATCGGGAAATGGGAGCTGCTGAGCATCACCTTCCACGATATTTCCTTGTAATCCATACAGCGCAAAGCGCTTCTTGGTCAGTTCCACCGCCTTCGGCGTGAGGTCGAGACCCGTTACATCTGCGCCCATTCGCGCGAATTGCTCTGTGAGCACGCCAGTGCCACAGGCAATGTCCAAAACCTTTTTGCCTTTAAGGCCATGCATGTCGACGTACTTATTTAAAAAGGGATAACCAGTTTGCATGAACGGTGTCCACTTTAAGAACTTCCGGTCGACGTTGCGGAAGTATTCCCACGATCCTTCCTCACCCATCGCGAAGTATTGGAATGGATTTTTATTCCACCACTCGCGTACGCGACTGTTTAGCGTTTCGTCGGCTTGGAATGTTTTACGCATAAGAACCCTGTTGCCAGGCAAAGAGATGGTACTTCTTATAATGCCGAACCTCAAATCCACGTTCGCGCAGGAATGCTTGGAGAGCATCTGCGTTATGCCGCTCACCGGCGATTTTGTGGTATTCCAGAGCGATGAACTTAAGGCGCTTCAGAATTTCATCAGGGCAGGTATAGAGCATGTCGTACTCGGCCCCCTCGCAGTCGATCTTGGCAAAATCACAAGTTGCAATACCGTTGTCTTTCAGCACTTGCTCCAGTGTCACAGCTGGCACGGTGGTCTTTATTGTGGCTGAATCCAGTGGATAGAGCGAACTCCATCCGCTGCATTCTTCTGAAGAATAGAAATCGAGTGTGCCTGCGGTCGCGGCCACTGCTTGCTCCTTCAGCGTGACGCGACTCTCCAGCGAACTGAGCCGCACACTCTCGCGAATCAGGGCTGCATTTTGCGGATCCGGCTCGTACGCATAGATATGAGCCTGCGGCGCACGATCCGCAGCAAAAAGAGTGAATGACCCCAAGCGACTGCCGATATCGATGATCGATCGGCATTTCTGCCAGTCGAACGGAATGCCGAATTCATTCGGATCGTAGCAACGTTCAAACCACACCTCATTCAAGACTGCTTTATCGATGGGAAACGGCCGCGCCACGACTTTCATGCCGTTGCGCAGGCGAAAAACCACCTTTCCCCGCCGGATTAGACGGTAGCGGTGGAGGAAATAGAGGGGCCAGTTGCTTAGCGTCGTAATTAACTGCCAAAGCATCGTGGT
>DATDTQ010000159.1:0-12425 GCA_035290765.1 Candidatus Peribacteraceae bacterium | reverse complement strand
CGTAGGCCATCGGGCCGGCCACGTATAAGGTCGCCGACTTGATACCTGCCTCCTGGCCATCGGTTTTTTCCATTATTTCAGCGCTCCAACCTTTGCGTTCGCAGAAGCGGAGATACATCCGCAGCAATATCGACGCCCAATCCTGCGCTTCAGTTCCGCCGGCGCCGCCGCTGAGAGTTAAGTAGCAGTTGCCAGCATCGAATTCACCGCTGAGGTAGAGCTGTGTTTCGAGAGCACTCCATTCCTTCTCGGCCTTCGCTACTTCCTTTTCAAGCTCACGAGTATCAGAGCCGTCTGAGGCCTCGATTAGTGCCGTGAGCGTATCGACGTTGTCCGAAAGTGATTGCAGAGGTTCCCACTGCTTGCGCAGCGATTTCAATTTGGTGAACAAGGTGTTCGCCGCCGCTGGATCATTCCATAAATCAGGTTTGGCCGTTTCTGTTTCCAAACGAGCGATTTCCGCCGGAATACCCTGGGCCTCAAAGAGAGTCCTTTCCCGTGTTCAGAGCGGATTTTAGATCCCGGAGTTTTTGGAGGAGCTCTTCCAAGGGTTAGGCGGAACGTTGCACTTAGTTAATCGGTAGCGGTGCGTTCGCGCAAGAAGTATTAAGTATCATGTATTACGTATTAAGCATGGTTGGTAGGAAATACATCATACCTCATACTTAATACGTAATACTTAAGAGTGGCATTCTGAGGCCAAATTTGGTACAATAAGGGGATTCCCATGCAACACAAACTGCAATCGATTCTGGCTTGCGCCGCGGCCCCCTTCTGCCTGTTCTCCTTTGTGCTTCTGGGCAGCGTCGGTTTGATCCGCTTGGTGGTCGTACCGCTACTGACACGGGTGGATATCAATGGAGAGCAGCAACAACTGGGTGCGCTTTTGGAGCGTCATGCCGAACTTTCGGCAATGCTTTTGGAGGCAGAAACCAAGCGCAGCGCGCTGGTTCTGCCGGTGCAAGACCCAACATACGGTGTACTAAAAATCGAACAGCAAACACAGCAGCAATTCAATCCGCTCTTTCAAGCCATCAATCAGATCGTCCAAGCGGCAGAGCGTGGAGGTAAACCAGTTGTCACGCTGCAGGAAATTCATGTGAACTATGTGGAACGAACATTGCGTTTGCGCGGAGACGTACGCAATGCCGGCCAAAGCAGCGTCAGCGTGCTGGCATGGTTCATCGATTCACTTCGGTCCATTCCAATGCTGGCTGACACGCCGACACCGCCGTATGAGCGCAAAGAAGATCCTTACCTTGGTCAGTATTCTCCTTATGACATCGTCATTCCGTTGCGCCTTGATGAATAAGAAATTCTCACCGCTGGCCCTTGGCTTGATTGGCTGCCTGTGTTTCGGTCTCTCGCTTCGTTTGGTGTATGAAAGCGTGAACCAAATTGTCGCAGTTCGACAGGAGGGTTTGCCAGTACTCGCGGAGTTACCGGTCATGGAACGTCGCCAAGAGGTTCTGAAAGAGCAGCTCGAACTCAGTGAATTACAGGCTGCCTTGCGTGTGGGTTCACCGGACGAACTGGTACATGCTTATGTACTGCCAACTGAGAATCCTGTGGAACGTTTCGTGGCCAGCTTAAATCTGGCTGCAGATGCATTGCAGCAAGCCGGTGTTATCGGAGAAATATCCTCGATTGAAACCAGTTCGGAGCAACCAGTTAAGAATGGGTTAGTGCAAATTCCAATTCGCTTTTCAGTAGCCCTGAATGAACAAGGCACAACAGCGCTGCGACAATTTATGTTACTCGCTGGTCGTCTAACAGTTGCTGATGCTCTGTTGCCTTCGGAAATTGAGGCGCTCTTTGAACGTGTTGAAGCAGATAATCCGACAGGCATCGTGCCGCTTGAACAATTCTTATCGGCAAATTTGCTCGACTACGCACATGACGCCAAAGCGTACGAAGGCAGTTTGAATCACGCTATTCCGCAGCCGCTCTTTACATCGCTCCTGATGCAATTGAGCGAAGAGTCGGCTCTGCGTGATGTCCGCGATATCTTTGGCGGTTTAGGGCCGGAATTAAAGCAGCAACGTTTGTGGCCGCTCCCGCTGGTCACCATCCAAGAGCTGGTGCTACGGCAGGGACGCGCACCAGGCTGGTGGCAGGCAACTGTCACAGCGTCGATTTACCGGCGAACAGAGAGCTAAAACGCTTGTTTTCGGGCAACTCTTCTTTGTATGATGCCTGTAACCAAGATTTTCTTTCCGCTTGCCCCCGACCAGACCAAACCGATCCGGCTCCCGCTTCCAAGCCCCACGTGAAAAAAGGCCGCGCGCGAATGAAGAAATACGCGTGCCGGAAGTATTACTTGTGACTGAAGATGGGCAAACTCAACGCTTAAAAGTCGCGGATGCGATCGCCATGGCGAGAGAGCAAGAAAAGGATCTCATTGAAGTTTCGCCGAAGGCGCAGCCACCGGTCGTCAAAATCGATGATCTTGGTCGCTACATGTACCACCAGAAAAAGAAGGAGCAAAAACAGAAGGCGCATAATAAGCAGACAGAAGTGAAGATGTTGCGGTTTGGTTTCCGGACTGACAAGCACGATCTGGAGCGTTTACTGGAACAAGCCAGAGGCTTTCTGGCGGAACGTCACTTGGTGAAATTCGTCGTCCGTTTGCGGGGCAGGGAACTGACGAATAAAGACTATGCCAAAGATAAATTGCGCAATCTTGTGGCCGAATTAACCGACGTGGCGGATATCGAGCAAGAATTAAAGCCCTCGGGAACGCAGTTTTCGATGATCGTCAGAGCGAAGCGGTAACCTTAAACCCTTTCATATTGTTTCGTACCTCGTAATTCGTAACCTCGTACCTAATTACGAGTTACGAGGTGACGAGGTACGAAAAGTCAGCGCAATTTCTCGTGTTTTGCCTTGTTCCAGCCAAAATTATCTTTAATGTACCCAGGCGACCCTTCGATTCACTCAGGATAAATGCCTAAGCAAAAGTCACACAGTGGGGCTAAAAAACGTGTCCGCCGAACCGGAAGCGGAAAGATCGTTTTGAAGCGCCACGGCCGGAACCATCTGCTCCAGCAGAAGAGCAAGCGCCAAAAGCGCTTGGGTCGAACGCTGGTGGTCGCTGGTACGGAATATAAGAAGCTACGGGCCATGCTTCCTTCACTCTAATGCTTCGCTTCCACTCAGCTTAAATGCGCGTCAAACGAGGTGTTGTCCGCCATCGGCGTCATAAGAAGATCCGGGCCTTGGCCAAGGGGTATCGCGGGATGCGCCGGACGACCTTCCGCCTCGCGAACCAAGCAGTCATCAAAGCGGGTCAAAACTCTTACCGTGACCGTAAGCGCAAGAAGCGTGACTTCCGCGCGCTGTGGATTATCCGCCTGAACGCGGCTGTCACTGCGCAAGGTGTGAACTACTCACGCTTCATTGGATCGCTTAAAAAGAAAAACGTTACGCTCAATCGAAAGGCGCTGAGTGAGCTAGCAATCCACGAACCAAAAGTGTTTGAACAGCTCTTGAAAGAAGTCAGCTGATTTTTTTTATCCTAGAATCCGAAGCATTGTTCCATTGCTACATTGTTACATTGCTACGCAAATCGACTCGTATTCCACGGATCGCTTGCGAGCAATGGAGCAATGGAACAATGTAGCAATTGAAACGCAACCTATGCCTTAGGGCGATGCTTCTTTAATTCCTTATACCACACGATTGTGGTAAGGACATAAAGCATCATTGCAAATCCCATCACGGTATTTCCAAGAACCGTCGTCACGAGGAAGAGCCGGTCGTCGATCGAAAGGAGTGTGGCTTGCATGATGCCAACAAAGATAGCAACCAACGCAATGGTGATGCTTAAACCCATCAAATACCAAAACACTTCCCATGATCGTCCCAAGACAACCTTCCGGCTTTGCAGGAGAGATGATCGGTATTCCTTTCCTTCCGTCGCAATCACTACCTGGTAGAAGAGCGATCGTACCGAATACACAATGCCTGGGATTATCAATAAAATACTCCACAGGACTGTTTGAATTGCCCTTAGCAATCCGGTTAATAGCAGCGGCACAACCATCGACGAACCTTGGTTCAAAACCACACCAAAGGAAGACCGCGTCCGGCCGGCGTTGCTCTTAATGATCCGGCTGCCAACAACTAAAACACAGGCGTTAGACCAAATCATCCAAACAACGAGAACCAGATTCGTTAGCATCAAAAACGTGACGACTTCCGGGGGTAAACTGGCAAGCGCTTCCGGTGTTGTTACTTCCGGGAGCGCCGGATAGAGAATGGGCATCACGCGCTCTGATACATAGTTTTCCAACGAGAGCGGCAACACAAACATCCAGCCCAGCACCGGATTTAAGACCGGTTGCTTCTGGTAGAACTTCCAGGCGGATCCAATGAGGGAAAACAGCGAAGGCATTAATTTAGACCAGTGTATGCAGCGTGCATTTGAAATGCAACGCTCGAAAAACCCTCTTAACGCTTCACTCGCATAAAGCCTGAAACCTCAATCGTGCGGAGCTTCTTTTCCTTCTTGCTCAAAGCATCCAGCATCAAGTTCACACCCAGCGAGTCGCTGGCCATGTGACTGCATTGAATGATGTTCACATGGTGCTTATGGGCTGCTTCCAACACCTTTTCGGCGGCGTGCATCGAAAGAATCGTGCCAACGCCGGCATCAGCCTGCGCCTTCAGGAATTCCTCCGGACCGTTGGTGCCGCCGGTGAATTCCGTCGCCGCAATTTTCCCCGGCCGGCCATCTTTTGAGCCGTTAACAATGATGGCGGGATTACCACGCTTGGCGTGGTCTTCGTATTCAGGAATTTTATGGAGTGCAGTCAGAATTTCACCAAGACTGTCATATTCTTTGTTGGCGATATTCTTTTCCATAAAGCCCCAAGCGAGGTTATCGGTCGGCGTGTGGCAGCAGAAAGCCGGAAAACCGAGCAGTTCGGCGGCGCGTTCGGTCCGGAACAAGTTGTCGGCGTGAATGGAGCGGCGGATTTGATCGAGGCGGGGCCGGAGAAACGCTTCGCTTTGATTCACCGGCACGCCGACGTCGGCCAAGACATCGACTTGGAGTGACATCACTTGATCAAGATCGCCGAGTGGCCGGCCTTCCGGATGGTGAATAAACATCGCATCGATCTTTTCCCCCTTTTCGCGGAGTCGATCGGCCAGTAACAGTTCAGGTGTCTCAATATCAATCCCGACCATCAACACTTGGACGTCTTCGTTACCAGTTCCATTGATAATGCGTGAATCCCCGTACGGATTCCAGGTGCGCTCATCATCGAAATACTTTTTATCGTCACCTTCTGCCTTCTTTTGCGCATCCTTCGCTTTCTTTAAAAATTTCTCGAGGTGTTTTTTACCGCGCGGGTCGGCTTCCATGCCAATCCGAATTGCTTCTGCAAAGAGGGCGGAAAGCTTCATCGATCCGCAGGATAGCGGCTACAACTCACAACGGAAAGGTTTTACACATTTTCTTTTTCCCATCTATTTTGTACATACGTACTCAGTTCAGATGGAAGGACATCGCGTCCTGGACTATCTAAGAGAACGATCAGTTTCTCCCTGGTCGTTTTGCCAATGGTTTTGCAATAACTCATAGAGGCCTCGAGATACAGGCCGATATTTAAATCATCAACAAGATCTTCTCCTTTTCATCCATGCGCACCCTTAGGGTTCCATTGGTGGAATATCACCACTTATTGGTTGTGGTCCCGCAGGTGGAGCGGGCGGCGGCATGCGTGGTGGTGCCGGCGGTGTCCACTGCGGAGGTTGAGCTGGAGATTGAGGATACGCCTGATATTGCTGTGGTTGTGGCACGTAACCGGCTGGGGGCCGCGGTGGTTGCATGGGCGGCATCGGTGGCACCGGTGGCCGCGGTGACTGGATAGGCGGCATGGGAGGCCTGACGCCGGCAGGTGTTTGACTGAAAGCGGGCGCAGCCGGCGGTATTACACCAGGTTGAGGTGGCAGTTGTGGAGGTGCCCATTGCGGCGGTGTCATTGGCACCGGAGGCTGGAGCGGCTTCCCAGGCATTGGGCGAGGAGGAACCGGAGCAGGCGGCACAACACGGGCAGGCGGCTGCATTGTCGGCACACCTGGCATTGGCTTCATCGGCGGAACAGCACCACCCGGTGATTGTCCCCAACCTGTATTCACGGGGGTACCTGGGGCCGGTTGCATTGGCCGAGGTGGTCCGGGGAATTTCACTGCCGGCGGAGCCGGCGGTTGCATTGGTACCGGAGGCATGACCGGAGTCGGCTTGGCCATCACGGCTGCGCCGGTGCCGATCCCTTGATCCTCTTTTGGCTCAGCTTCTTCAGCCTCAATTACCGGCACTTCACCGTGCCAGTACTTCCGAATTTCTTGTTCCACCCGTTCGAGCAGCTTCGCGGCATTTTTGTCGGCACTGCTGGCAGCACGATTCACTTTGTGGATTGCTTCGAGCTGAGCAAAGTTCAGTTCGCCGTAGTGATTATCGAGGATGGTTTTCGTATACCACTGCGCAGTACGCGTGTCGGATTTAATTTTTTTGCAAAGTAACAGGATCGTCGAAGAGATGCTACCGACTTGCGTGAGCATCTTGTTAATGCGACTCCGACGCTTCAACAGAATGACCGTCGCGACCACGAGGAGGGCGCAAAAGCCGAGAAGCGCCAGCAGGAACGTGTCTTGGAGGAATTGAGGCATGGATTTCTCTATATTTTAGCATAAATCAAAGTTTTTAGCCACTAGCTTTTAGCCTTTAGCCTCGGCTGCAGCCTTAGCATTCAAGATATGGATATTAGACTCATTATCGGATTGATCGGGTCAGTTGTGCTTGTTACAGGGGTAGCGATGACAGACCAAAAAAAGAAAAACAGTCTCTTTGCGATTGGCAACGCCTGCATGCTTACGTATGCATTTTTGGGGTACATGCAAGGCGGCCCGATTTTCTTTCTCATCCTCCAACTCTTCATTGCTCTTTCTACAGTGAGCATGCTTTTCAACATTCCGGACAAATACGATACTCCGATGCTGACAATTGGAGGCATCGCTCTCGTCGGTTGGTCGCTTTCTTTATTTGAGGATTACAGCACCGCTATCTTCGTTGTTGGCTTAGCTCTCTTAGGAATCGGCTTTGCGATGAGCGCTGGGACTTTCAAGCGAGAAGCAGCATTGATGATAGGCAGCGCAGTCATCGCTATTTTTAGTTATTTGATGCGGGATTGGATTTTCCTTGGATTGAATGTGCTGTTTGCAGCACTTTCACTCGTGAACATTCGGCGAATGCAAATGAAGCGATCTTAAAGACTTGTTATGATTTTAGCGTCTGCGATGATCACATTCTCTTTTCCAACCAGAACCGGATTCAAATCTAATTCCTGAATACGCTCGTTTTCTGCGATCAGAATACTAATTTTTTGGACTAAAGCAGCCAATTCATCAATATCTGACTGAGTTTGTCCGCGCATGCCAAGGAGGAGTTTCCAGGCCTGCAGTTCCTGGAGCATTTCGTAGCTTTGCTCCAGCGTAACAGGAGCCAGGCGTGTGCTGGTGTCTTGAAAAAGCTCGGTGTAAATTCCGCCCAGGCCTACAAGGACCATGGGGCCAAAGGAGGGGTCACGAACAGCGCCAACGATGAACTCATTGCCGATAGGCAGGAATTTTTGAATCAAAATTCCGCGAATATGAGCATGGGGTTCGTGTTTTTGCACGTCAGTTTGAATCGCCGTGAAGGCAGATCGAACATCAGTGGCTGTTTTCAAGTTTGCACGGATGCCACTTACGTCAGTTTTATGTAAAATTTCGGGTGAACTGATTTTAGCGATCACCGGATAACCGATTTCATCGGCGATGCGTGCGGCTTCGTCAGCGGATTGAGCCAGCTTTTGTGGCGGTAACTCGAGATCGTACAAGGTGAAGAGTTTTTGGGTGATTTCCTCAGACAGGAGGCCTTGTTGCTCTTTGAGGAGGGCGGAAATGTTCTTTTTGCCTGTCATTTTGACATGTTTATTAGACTTTATGGTTTGCTTCTCTGACCTTGGGAGGAGACTGGCCAGTGCCAAAACGGCACGCTCTGGCGTTTCGAAGGCCGGAAGGCTATTTTCTTGCAGTATCTGTACGCCTTTTGACACATTTTCACCACCGACGAACGAAGCGACGATCGGCATCAGCGGATACTCGCGCCGCCACGTGATCATGGCGCGCGCGATTGCTTCGACAGGCGTCATGGTCTGTGGAGTCAGCAAGACCGCAACGCCGTCGATGTTCTTGTCGCGTCCGCACGCTTCAAGTGCAGCGACGTAAGCATCAACACCTGCGTCACCCAGCACATCGATCGGATTATTTACACTGGCGGCAGCAGGCAACGCAGCCGCTAGTTTTTGTTTGTTTTCTTTAGATAAGGCGGGCAATTCGAGTCCAACTGCCGCCACGGCATCGGCTGCCAGGATGCCGGGACCGCCCGCATTGGTGACAATGGCAATCCGGCGAGTCAGCAGGGAAGGCTGTGTGCTCAAGACCTGAAGCAAATCAAGAAAATCGGCTGTGCTGCGAGCACGGTGTATGCCAGCTTCCGAGCAAGCCGCGTCAATCGCGGCATCCGCCCCGGCTAGCGCACCTGTGTGTGACGATGCGGCGCGTTGACCTGTGGCCGATGTGCCTGCTTTAAGAAGCACGATCGGTTTTGAAATCTGACTGGCGATGCTGACAAACCGTCGACCATCGCGAATGCTTTCGACGTAAATACCGATTACTTTTGTCTCGTCATCATCTTGGCACATTTTTAGGAAATCACATTCATCCATCACCACTTTATTGCCGATACTCAGCACAAGCGAATAACCAAGGCCGCGCGCCGGCGATGCATCCATCAAAGCAACTGCGAGCGCGCCGGACTGACTGATCAAGGCAACGTTTCCCGCGGCGGGCATGGTTGCGAATGAGGCGTTGAGCTTCAACGACGGTCGCAATATTCCGAGGCAATTTGGACCGATCAAATTGAGACTATGTTTTGTAGCGATTTCCTGTATTTCTTTTTGCAGGTTTTGGCCTTCGTTTGTTCCAAGCTCTGCGAAGCCTGCGGAAATGACGACTATGTTCGTGATTCCTTTTGCTGCGCAATCAGACATTGCCTTTGGCACAGCTTTGGCTGGAATTACAATGACGGCTAAGTCGACGGATCCGGGAATTTCCAAAACAGATGGAAAGGCTTTTTTACCTTGTATTTCGCCACCCTTTGGGTTTACAGGATAGAGCTGCCCCGCGAATCCAGCGGTGATTAAATTCTGCATAACCGCATGTCCGACTTTGCCTTCGGTAGTGCTCGCGCCAATGACCGCAATGGAGGTTGGTGTGAGAACGGACATCTATCTAATTATACCATAAATTAGGCTTAAAGTCATCATGGTGATTCTTACCTAAACTTTAGGCTTTTTTTTGGGAAAATGGTAATCTAGTGTCCTTGATTTTATCGCTTCATCCGACTCCGCACCTCGTCGCTAGCTCCTCGGCGCTACGCCGGATTCCGCATGAGCATCGTACCCATTTACTGTTTTGTAGTTGATATGATTGCCTCGCTTCATCCAACTTCGTTTTTTGTCGCTTGCGCTCCTCAGAACTACGCCGGATTTCGCGTGCGCGAATTATCGATTTGACTTTTTTTCACCTGACATGCTTTCCTCGCTTCACATCATCTACACCACTTCGAGTGGGAATACAGAGCACGTGGTGAATGAACTTTGTATGCTGCTTGCGAAGAAGGCAAAGAAGGTACGTGTGACGAAACAATACGCGGAGGAAGCGCAGCCGAATGACTTAGAGCGGGGCGATCTTCTGATTCTCGCCTGTGGCTCATGGAATACAGGCGGCATTGAAGGGCAGTTGCAGCCGCGCATGTTTGAATTTTTGAATAGTCAGGCTCACGACGCTGATCTGAAGGGGAAACCGGTGGCTGTCATTGGTTTAGGTGACGCACGCTATCTCTACACAGCACGGGCTGGTGAACATCTTCAACAGTTTGTTGAGACTCATAACGGAAAACTAGTCGTTGGTCTCTTGAAGGTAGTGAATGACCCGTACGGTCAGGAAAAGAAAATTCAAGCGTGGGGTGAAAAACTATTAACTGCCATCAAGTCCATATGACTAACGTTGCACGTTGCAAGTTTCAAGTTCGGGGTTTCGATTCAAGTGAATGCAACGTGCAACGTGCAACGATTTTCTACTCTATGCTTTCATGAATCATCAGCGTGTCTCCATCAAGGTTACAGGTGCTCAAGGCCATGGATTCGACTCCGCTCACCATGACCTTGCGTTCGCATATTCTCTTTTCACGCATGAATAGGATCTCTATAAAAGTAACAGGGGCGCAAGGTCAAGGAGTGAACTCCGTTGGTGA
Organism: Candidatus Peribacteraceae bacterium; assembly: GCA_035290765.1. Classification (GTDB taxonomy): domain Bacteria; phylum Patescibacteriota; class Gracilibacteria; order Peribacterales; family Peribacteraceae; genus DATDTQ01. Next base: position 2,059 of record DATDTQ010000159.1, on the reverse strand, counting down.
AGTGGTGGCAAAAGGCCTCAAACGTAACGGCTACTGTGTCTTTGGCTACCGCGAATATATGTCACTTATTAAAGGCGGGCACAGCAGTTACCAAATAGATCTGAGCAATGAGGAAATTAGGAGTAACGAAACAAAAGTAGACGTCCTGGTCTGCTTCAATCATCACGGCTTGGAACAAAATTGGAACGATGTGAAGCCGAGCGGTCTTATCTTGCACATGACTCCACAGTGGAAGTTTGCGCCCGCACCGGAAAAGGCACTCCGCACAGCCAAAATCACCGTCATGTACATGCCGGTGGAAGACATGCTCAAGGCCCTGAAGTTTCCGCCGATTATGGCCAATATCCTCATCACATCAGTGGTATGGGCAGTCTTGGGCCAAGATACCGGCACGCTCAAGTCTTTGGTATATGACCAATTTAAACACAAAGGTGAAAAGACACTGGAACGAAACTACCGCTCCATCGAAGTCGGTCGCCGTTTCAAACGGCAATTCTTACAGAAAGTGAACGTTGCACTGCCGCGCGCTCGGGCGCGCTGGCGGAATTGCATGCTGCTGACAGGCAGTCATGCAATTGGCATGGGGATCATCCATGCGGGGTGCCGGATGTATGTTGGATATCCCATGACGCCGTCCTCGCCGCTTCTTTCGTATATTGCCGGAGAGCAGAATCGGACGGGCATGGTCATCAAACAGGCCGAAGATGAGATTACGGCGGCGCAAATGATGAGCGGCGCGATGCACATGGGCACGCGCGCTATGACCGCGACTTCCGGCGGAGGGTTTGATCTGATGACCGAGACGCTATCGCTCAATGGCATTTTGGAGAATCCGAGCGTCTTCGGTCTGGCCATGCGGCCTGGGCCAGCCACTGGTTTACCAACCTGGACTGCGCAGGGCGATCTTATGTTGGCCGTGAATGCGGGTCATGGTGAATATCCGCGCTGCGTCATCGGCGTCAGTGACAGTCACGACGCGTTTCATCTTATGCCGATAGCGTTCAATTTGGCGGAGGAATATCAAATCTCGGTCATCGTTGCATATGACAAGCAAATCGGCGAAGCGATTTACACGCAGCCACTCTATGACCAGAAGATCGCAAAAATTAATCGCGGTTCACAATTGGTGACAGACGAAGGAAAGCTAAAGAAGCTAAGGAGTACGGATCGATACGATCCAAATACAAAAACCGGTATCTCTTTCCGCTGGCTGCCGGGCAGTCATGCCCCCACCTATGCTGCCCAAGGCGACGAGCACAACGAAGATGGTTCTGTAGATGAATCAGCTGCGAATGCAAAAGCGCAAATGGAAAAGCGCATGCGTAAATTAGCGACACTGAAGGCAGCGCTGCCTGAGCCAGAGCTCTATGTTTCCACAGAGCAGGGGATTCGCACCGTGAAAAACGACCAGTCGCTGGATATTCTCATCATCGGGTGGGGCAGCACCAAAGGACCGGTCCTGGATGTGATGGAAGAATTCCGCCTGCCGCATCGCGGCCGCCGGCGCAGCCGTCCGTTACGTGTGGGCTATTTGCATCACACGTATCTCTGGCCGCTGCGCGCCGAGCGCTTTGCGCGACTGGCGGCGCGAGCGAAGCGCACAGTGCTCGTCGAGGGGAATTATCAAGGGCAGTTGGGATTACTGCTGCGCCAGGAAAGCGGCGTGGCCACTGACGATCAAATTTTGAAATACGATGGCCGTCCGTTCTTTACGGATGAACTCTACGCTCGTTTCCGACCGCACCTCGCATGACGCGCATTCACCTCGACCCTTCGGCTCGCTCCGCTTTCTCAGGGCAGGCAGCACCTAAAATGAGTGATTATCACCACGATAATAAATGCACCTGGTGCGATGGGTGCGGGGACTACGGGATTTGGACAGCTGTGAAACGTGCACTGGTGGAGCTCAAAATCGCACCACACGAAGTCATGCTCTGTTACGACGTCGGTTGCCACGGAAATATGAGTGACAAGTTGCAAGGCTACCGGTTCCACGGCCTGCATGGTCGCGTACTGCCATTCGATGCTGGAACCAAGCTGGCTAACCCGCGCATGCCGG
>DATDTQ010000158.1:0-4892 GCA_035290765.1 Candidatus Peribacteraceae bacterium | reverse complement strand
GCCACGTTCACAACAACACTTCCGGAAGCTGTCATAAGCGATGCCCGCGTGGAATTGCGACGTGATATTTCGTCGCTCGAGGCTTTACGCGTCGTGGATGCGGCGGGGAACCTGGTTGGTGTTCTTACAGAGGATACAAGCGAAGCGTACGGTGAGTATGTGTGGGAAGGAACATTTACGGGAGACGCTCGCTATCCGGTTCCCGAACGAACGCCGTTTACCTTATTCATTCAAGCGGTCCTGAAGGATTATCAAGAGGGCGGTTATGCCGGGGAAGTGCTGGAGATTGAAAATTTCCGGATCACAGCTGTAAATAGCAACGATGCGCAACCAATTATTGGCTTCGATCTCAATGCGCCGTCCCATACCACAGTCACAGCTGATCTTCACACTATTCGGAATGCCGGTGACACCAGCGGCGCGCTGGCGCCGGGTAATGATCGATTGCTAGCTGCTTTTTCATTTAGTGGAACGAAACTGGGTTCGTCGTCACTGGCAGTCCAGCATCTGTTATTTGAATATGAATTGTCAAATGGAGTCGCTCTGCAAAACTTGGCTGTGGTGCAGCGAGGCAAAACTACTCGTGTGCCATGCATCGCCGCCGCAAAAATAGAATGCTTCGGACTTCCTGCCGATATAGGCACTCTTGCGCCTGGAGAAATAATTCTGGAACTCCGGGGCGACGTTCAAGTCCCCTCTCCGAGCGGTCAAGTCGTCCAATTCTTCTTGCGTGATGCCGGTGCTGCAGATCGCCCTGGTGCGGTGCGCTGGTCAGATGGCGGCAATTCCTACAGCTGGTTAGATAAGCCATCACCATTGGCGTCTGGTACGCGCTGGACAATCACTCCTTAAGCGATCTCCGTCATTGCATTTTGAATGTCATCCGACATTTGCTGAGCCGCGGTGCGGGCAGTGTCTTGCCAGTCGCTACCTTGCGAGGCGTTGATGATGCTCCGGGAAGCATTCACAACCGCGCCGATTCCGTCACTGAGGAATCCGTTCTTTGCATCTTTAGCAGAGCCTCCTTGAGCGCCGTAGCCAGGAATGAGGAAGGGGCAATTCGGCATCAAAGAGCGCAGATACTTCATTTCTTCAGGATACGTTGCTCCAACCACCGCACCGACACAGGAAAGATTTGTTTCGGGTCCCAATTCTGGCATCGCCCAATTTTGCACGAGTTGCGCCAAGTGTTCGTGCACCATTTCATCGCCGACAGTCAGGTCCTGGAGTTCGCCGGCACTCGGATTGCTGGTTTTCACCAGAATGTAGATGCCTTTGTCATTTGCTGAACATCGCTCAATAAACGGTTGAATGCCATCTGATCCCAAATAAGGAGAAACTGTGAGCGCATCAATTGGGCTGAGTTCATTCAAATACGCATCGGCATACGCTTCGCAAGTCGAGCCGATGTCGTTACGCTTGCCATCCACAATCACAATGAAGCCCTGCTCTTTGGCGTAGGCGCACACTTCCCAAAATACTTTCATACCTTCCCAGCCGAGCAATTCGTAAAAAGCCAATTGGGGTTTCACGCAGGAAGCAATCCCCTTCACTGAATCGGTTATACCCTTACAAAACTGGAGCATGCCTTTAGCATCCTGCGAGATGCCCTTTGGCATTTTATCGAGCCGCGGATCCAAACCGACGCAGACGGGGCTGGTGGCCCGGATGCGGGCGGTGAGGGCGTCGGCGAAGTGCAATTGAAGGCTTGGAGTAAGGGCTGGGCTTGACTGAATCATAGCGCATAAAAATCCGAATCCTAGCCCTAGCTCAAACCCAAGCCCTGAGTCTGTCGATACTGCAGCGCTTCCGCGATATGCGAGGCGCCGATTTTCTCTTTGCCCGCGAGGTCGGCAATTGTTCTGCCTACCTTAATAGTGCGGTGATACGCGCGGGCGGAAAGCCCCATGTTTCGAACTGCTTGCCGCAGTAATTGTTTGGAGGTTTCATCCAGCGGACAGAGTTGATCGATATGTTTCACATTCATCTCTTTATTCGTCCTGATTTGTAAGCGAGCAAATCTTTTTAGTTGTCGCGTCCGTGCCGAAACTACGCGCTGCAAAATGGCGGCGCTTTCTTCGGTTTGTGCAGCCGGCCGCTGCAAATCTTCGATCGGCACGGGCTGAACATTAACTGTCATGTCGATGCGGTCCAGCAGCGGCGCGGAAATGCGTTTCCGCAGCCGCTGACTGCCGGGAACGTCGCGGCTGATCGGGTTCATGGCGGCGATCAAAATGAAATCAGCCGGGAACGTCACTGCGCCGTGCGCGCGTGTGATCGTAATGCGCCGGTCTTCGAGAGGCTGACGCAGCACTTCAAGTACCGGTGGTGGGAACTCGGCGAGTTCATCGAGGAATAAAACGCCTTTGTGGGCGAGGCTTATTTCACCGGGCCTAGGCACTTGGCCGCCACCCACGATGCTGACGCCGCTGGCGGTGTGATGCACCAGGCGGAAAGGGCGTTCTTGCAAAAGAGGCTGATCCGCCGGGAGAGCATTCGCAACTGAGTAGATCTGACTCACCTCAATTGCTTCTTCCTGAGACATAGGTGGTAAGATGGCGCGGAAAGCCCGCGCCAGCAGCGTTTTACCGGCGCCGGGGGCGCCGCTGAGGAGCACGTTGTGGCCGCCGGCCGCCGCGATCTCCAGCGCACGCTTGGCGTGCGCCTGACCGCGGATGTCGGCAAAATCCACCGCGTCCCCAGCGGGCCTCCCTTCGACCCTGCTTGGGGTGGCTGCCGGAGGGATGATGGGGTTCGGTTTTTGTGTGCCACAGAGAACATCGACCAGCTCCCGGATGCTGCCAACCGCAAGAACTTCAACGTCTGGAATCAAGGCAGCCTCCGCTCCATTCACCGCCGGTACGACCAAAGTCGTAATCCCAAGTTTTCGACAAGCGATAGCTGCAGACAGGACTCCTGTTACATGTCTCAGATCACCGTTCAATGCCAGTTCACCGATAAGAGCGGTTGTTTTGATTTTTGCTTCGGAGATTTGAACGGCGCCATTGGCAATAAGAATGCCAAGCGCAATCGGTAAGTCATAGCGCGGACCAGATTTACGTAAATCGGCCGGCGCTAAGTTCACGGTGTGAACGCGCCCGGTTCCTAATTGAAAGCCACTGCTGCGGAGGGCCACCCAAACGCGCTGGCGGCTTTCTTGCACGGCTGTATCGCCTAACCCCACAATGTAAGTTTTGGCTTCGCCGCGGTGCACGCCGACTTCCACGGTGATCCGCTCACTTTGCAAACCAACGTGCTGGAAGGACATTAATTGGGTTAGCATTGGGAAATGGAGTGTACGTTCATACACCTTCTTGTCCAGGAGAAATAGTGGACATTCGTACACCTTCGGTCCACCATTTTATTGTGAATGGAAAGCAGAGAACCGGTCGGCTAGGTGAGGCGGTCGCCGCGGAATACCTCCAAAAAAACGGTTACCGCCTCTACCGTCGTAATATTCGGCTCGGCCACGACGAAATCGACATCGTCGCTTACGATCCCATCGATCGCACCCTTGTTTTTGCCGAGGTGAAAACGCGAGAGCATTCGCACCGCGATTACACGCCGGAATTAAATTATTCCGGGCGGAAACGGCGATCGCTGCTTCGAGCAGCGCGCCGCTTTGTGGCATCGAGAAACTTCGCCGGCGGCTATCGTTTAGATCTGCTGTGTGTCGTCAACGGACGCGTGATCGATCACATCAAGGAAGTGAATAACAGTTTATAGTTTGTAGTTGATAGTTTATAGATCACTACAAACTACAGACTATTAACTACCAACTCCTCCCGTGGGATCGAGGATGACGGTGGTCCGTTGCGTAGACAGAGGAATGTGCATCGGCCAGCGGACAGGATTCATGTCGCTGCGCAGCATCTCCTCTAGCATCTGTTTTTTTTCAGATCCACGAAGAAGTAACAGATGAGCTTGAGCCGACATAATCACCAGCGGTGAAACGGTAATGCGATCGTGCTCCGGGAACAGATCCGTCGTGGTATGAAGGACCATCACTTCTCCGAACGCTTCTTTTGGGACAGGCGGAAAAAGTGAAGCAATATGGCCATCTGGGCCCATTCCTAAAACTACCAGATCAGGCGGGTTTTCCTGGAGCAGTTCCGCCAGTCGCTGGGCGTACGTATCAATACAATGTGCAAGCGGTTGTGTGGCGTCCGGGAATACTAAATTTTCTTCGGGAATCTGGGCATTGAGGAGCAATGTTTGCCGCACCAAGCGCTGATTACTGTTTTTGTGATCAGCCGGAACGTACCGCTCATCTACCAAAAAAACTTTTACTCTGTCCCAAGCAATCGACGTGTCTCTTCCCAGTTGTTTATACACCCCCGCAGGCGTTGCTCCGCCGGAGAGTCCAATGATGCAGTCACCGCGAGCTTCAGTGACAGATCGAATACGTTCAATTAACCAATTCAGCGCTTTCGTTATGAACTCCGCGTCTGATGGCGCATCGATATGTTCGTAATTGAAGGACACAACCTGATGTTACCAGAAATCAAGGAAGCTAAAGAAGCTAAGGAAAGCAAAAGAAGCAGACATTCTTTAGCTTCCTTTTAATCATTAGCTTCTTTTCTAGTTGAGCCACTCAGTTCCCTCTTTCTCGATCCAGGTATGCATCGTAGGCGGACCATCTGTACCCGCGTCATACATATGGAGCGGCGTGTTTTTTTTGTCCAAATAAGCCTGGACTGGATCAAGTAAACGCCAGGCGGCCTGCACTTCGGGAAACGTCATGTACCACTGTTTTTTGCCGTGAATTGCCTCAAGGAGCAGAATCCCATGCTCCGGCAAACAATCGCCCATGCAAACCAGAGGGTCTTCCATAATCAGCGGTCGGAACGAAGGATCAACACCGCTGATCTTCGTCTGTAAGTGAAGGCGCA
>DATDTQ010000157.1:0-2126 GCA_035290765.1 Candidatus Peribacteraceae bacterium | reverse complement strand
CTTGCCTGGGAACAGGCGGTCGGCCAGCTTGTTGAGAACCTGGGTGAGCTTGGCGGCGTGGTTCTGACTGACGGCAAACACGATGGATTTGCCGATCTCGCCGCTGATGGGATCGCGGTAGGCGTGTTCCAGAAAAGTTTTGCAGAAAAGCTGGTTGGTGGCGTCGGAAAAGAAGCGTTTCTCGAATTCGCGCTGCTTGAAAGTTTCTTTCTGGTCTTCGCCCTGGTCGTCCTTGAAGTCCACGACGAACCCATCTTCCGACAGCAACTGCGTGGTGACTTCGCTGCGGGCATCCACGACGGTCGGGTTGATCAGGAAGCCGTCTTGCACGCCATCGAGCAGAGAATAGCGGTAGGTGGGTTGGCCATTTTCGCAACCAAAGGTGCGGTAGGTATCGAGCAATACACGTCGCTCGAATTCGCGCGGGTCTTTAGTGTTGGATTTGGCTTTGTCGAATTTTTTCAGGTAGTCGCGCGGCGTAGCGGTGAGTCCGAGCTTGTAGCCGATGAAGTAGTCGAATACGGCACGGGCATTGCCGCCGATGGAGCGGTGCGCTTCATCGGAGATGACCAGATCGAAATCGGTCGGCGAGAAGAGTTGCTGGTATTTGTTGTTGAACAGCAGCGACTGGACGGTGGTGACCACGATCTCGGCGTGACGCCAGTCGTCGCGATTATCTTTGTAGATGACGGTTTTGTAATCGTTGGCAAGCACCTTGGTGAAAGCTTTCCATGCCTGATCTTCCAGTTCCAGACGATCCACAAGGAACAGCACGCGCTGTGCATTGCCGGTACGCAGAAAGAGTTTGATGACGGCGGCGGCAGTGAGCGTTTTGCCCGTACCCGTAGCCATCTCGAACAGGAAGCGGTCCTTGCCGTATTTGACGGCACTTTGCAGCGCTGCCATGGCTTTCTTTTGGTACGGCCTGAGGAGGCGCAGGCTGTTGGCGGCGATGAAGGCGGAGCGCTCGGCCTCGTTTCTCCATGCAGCTTCGGCTGCATAACCGGGGCGTTGCGTGAGCACGACGTAATCGTCGCCCACCGCTTCATCGATCAGTCGTTTGGAATCTGGCACGGATTTCTGATAGCCCATCACCGACGATGGCGTCGGGAAACTGGTAATGACACAGGGATTGCCGCGCTCAAGATCCCAGAAATAATGCAGGTTCCCGTTGGAAAGAATGATAAAGCGGCAGCCTTGGGATATAGAGTATTTGCGCGCCTGCTCCTTGCCTACGAGCGGGTTCTTGTCTTCCGACTTGGCTTCGAGGACGATAAAAGGAAAGCCTTTTTCGTTGAGCAGAAGGAAATCGATATACCCCTTGGAAGATTTCTCGAAGTTTTCGCCGAGGGCATCGAGGTCTTGTGTCTTGATCGTGATGCTGGGTTCAAGCCGGATATTCGCTGGTGATTTGCCTTCGGCGAAGAAGCGCCAGCCAGCCGCTTCGAGCAGCTTGTTAATTTTTATTCGGGCTGTAGCTTCCTTATTGGTCACTGAGATTTTTCCTTCCACGGCGCAAAGCCGATGGGGCGTTTTTTCTTCGGTTCCAGCGGGGTCATGAGTTCGCGGATGGCTTCGAATACCGCCTTGAACTGGATGTCGTATTTCTTTTCGAGCGCGGCCATCTTGCGGGAAAGTTCGGCGTTAGAGGACAGCATCTGCCGCAGGCGCACGAAGGCGCGCATGATTTCAATGTTGGCCTGAATGGCGCGGTCGCTGTGCAGGACGCTGGAGAGCATGGCAACCCCCTGTTCGGTGAAGGCGTAAGGAGCCGTTCTTATCCCGCCCCAACTTGAAATCCCAATTTGGGATTTCAAGTTGGCAAACTCTTCGCTGTTCAATTGAAACATGAAGTCTTCCGGGAAACGCCCGATGTTGCGTTTGACGGCTCGAACCAGTATCCGTGGCTCGACTTCATACAGTTCAGCCAAGTGCGTACTGAGCATGACCTTCTGCCCGCGAATGATAAACATCCTCGATTCGATCTGCTCCACAGACGCAACCAGCTTCTTGTCAGCCATTCCCTTTTCCCCTTCTGCTTATCGCGCAGTTTGTGCATGATAGCGGTTTCCGGCACCTACCGCGACAACCGCCAAGCTTGTAAACAGGGGAACAGGAAAACAAAA
>DATDTQ010000156.1:0-3372 GCA_035290765.1 Candidatus Peribacteraceae bacterium | reverse complement strand
TCGAGCTTGCTTTGTTCTTTTTCTTGTTCGATTTTACTTTGCAATCGCGCTTCAAGCTCAGCCAAATTTTTTTGAATGACCTCGGCACTCTTTTGATCAGCTGTTTTTACGATTTCACTTGCTGAAGCAATGATCTCTGATCGATCTTCTGCTTGATTAATTTTTTCCAACAGCGCTTCGTCAAATTGGCCTGACTTCATTTGTTCGACCAAACCGGAAGCGAGCGCTGACGAGTCTTTCTTGATTGTTTCGGGAGTCATGTTATTGGCGATGGAAATTTTTAGAGGCGTCTATTGTTCTTATAATGGCTCCTGTAGATGCGGCTCCGATGCTTACAATGCCAACGCCGACGTCTTCAAGAACGTGAACAGCAGTAAGTCCTCGTTTGGTCCATCGCTGGATCCCAGTGATCTCCGAGTGGAGAGGTTCGCCGTCGATTGATTCTTTTGTGTTGATCATGATAAGTTACGTTGTCGGGCCAGACGGCGCGCCGGTGGTCGACGGAGTTGGCGCCGGATTCTGCGGCTGAGTGGGAGTAGGCGTTTTTGTTTGGTTGGCTTGATCAATAACCTTCTGTCCGGCGTCTACCAGATCTTGGAGTGACACGCCGTTCTCGCCATTTTCAGTTCTGACTTTTCCTTTTACCTCCTGGCCGACTTTCGCGTAGAACTCCTGTCTAGTCCAACCGGGGACGGCTAAATGCATATCGTACAAAATTTGATTGAGGCGACCGGTATCACTTTCTTTAGCCGGAAGAATATTTGTTATGTTGTTGGCTCGTAAAACTGCGGCCAATTCTTTCATCTCAGGCGAGGCAACAAAATCTATTCCCGACAATGTCCATTTTAATTTCTGAACTTCCCACGCGTTCCTTGCATTTCCAACCGCTTTGGCGATTGATTGGAACCATTGCAGTATTGGTTCGAGGTATTTGCCGAGCTGCTTGATTCCGGATATTAATGAATCGGCATTACTCTTCAAAAAAGCGGATATGCCTGCGACAGTTACGGCGCCCTTGATCTCGGTTGCCTTCGTTACGATCGAATCTTTTGCCCCTTTGAGGGACTCTTTAAACATATCGCCCCATGATTTTGGGGGTTTTTCAGATTCTGAATTTTCTTTAGATTCAGGTTTGCCCTCCTTTTGCATTTCTTCTTCTGTTTGCGCTAGTTTACGCTGGTCTTGCTCAGCGCTGATTCCTTCAGTGCCTTCTCGGCGTTGATTGGCCACCTCACGTCGCTCTTCAGTGTTTTCTTGATTCTCAGGTTGAACGTCAGGTCGTTCGGGCTGGCGTTCCACTGGATTATCAATCGGAGCCCCTTTAGCAGTCTCGTTTCCCATAGTTGTTTGTATGGAATTTACTTATATTCTACCAAAAAAACCCATTTTCCGCAATTAGGTGGAGCCCCGGAGCATTCCGGGCTAGATTCAACGTATCGAAGCCATAACCACAGCCCTGGCCGAGGCCGCCAAGCGCCGCGCTTCTGCGAAGCTGCGGCGCTCCCTTCCGGATTGGAGCGCCAATCCGGCGGATGAGCAGTACCTGACGCTGCTGCGAACACTCATCGAAACAGGCGCGGAGAAGAGTGACCGAACGGGAACAGGCACTCTCAGCATCTTTGGCTACCAGATGCGGTTTGATCTCCGCCGCGGATTCCCGCTGCTCACCACCAAAAAAGTCCATGTTCGCTCGATTCTGCAAGAACTATTTTGGTTTTTGAACGGCGATACGAGCGTTCGATTTTTACAGGAAAACAAAGTCACCATTTGGGATGAATGGGCGACGGCCGAGCAGACCGCGCGCTTCGGTCGCAAAGAAGGGGAGTTGGGCCCCGTTTACGGTCACCAGTGGCGGAATTTCGGGGCCACGCAATACAAAGACGGTTCTTACAACAACGACGGCGTCGATCAAATCAGCGCCGTCATCAATCAGATCAAAAACAATCCGGATAGCCGCCGCCTCATCGTCACCGGCTGGAATCCAAAAGAGGCGAATGAAGTGGCGCTGCCGCCGTGCCACACCTTGTTTCAATTTTATGTGAACGATGGCGCACTGAGTTGTCAGCTCTACCAACGCAGCGCCGACGTGTTCCTCGGCGTACCCTTCAACATCGCTTCCTATAGTTTCCTCACCCACATGATCGCGCAGGTATGCGATCTCCATGTGGGTGAATTTGTGCATACGCTTGGCGATGCACACCTATATAAGAACCACCTGGAACAAGCGAAGGAGCAACTGCAACGCAAGCCGCGGCCCATGCCGCATTTACGGCTTATTCAAGCCAAAAAAGACATCTTCTCATTCGAGGAAGGTGATTTTGAAATCATCGGTTATGATCCGCATCCGGCGATAAAGGCGCCAATTGCTATTTAGTATTCGGTATTAAGTATTATGTATTAAGTATGGCTGAAATATACATAATACTTAATACTTGATACATGATACTGTCACTTATCGTAGCTGCCTCGGAAAATAACGTCATTGGCCGTGGCAAAGATCTGCCCTGGAGCTTGCCGGACGATTTGAAATTCTACCGCCAAAAAACGTTCAAGCATCCCATCATCATGGGGCGGCGTACCCACGAAGCAATCGGTCGCGTGCTGCCTGACCGCACGAATATTGTCGTTACGAGGCAACCAGACTACAAGGCTGAAGGCTGCATCGTCGTGACCTCGCTGCAGGAAGCCATGAAGAAAGCTGGAGCTGCCGCCGACGCTGATGGACAAGATGAAATCTTCGTGATTGGCGGCGGTGGAATATTTAAGGAGGCGTTATCTTTGGCGGACCGCATGTACATCACGCGCGTGCACGCGAATGTTGAGGGCGATGCGTTTTTTCCAGACTTTGATGAAACAGAATGGGAGCTGAAAGAAGCAAAGAAGCACGAAGCAGATGATAAACACCCGTATGCATTTACGTTCCAGACGTGGGAGCATCGATGATGCTTGGCAATTGGTTTTTGCGACACCATTAAGCCAATTTTCTGCCTAAAATGATTTCATCGTTTTGCAATCAGGGGCATACTGCGCAGACCCCATGGAAACCTTGGAAACCAAATCGGCCGAACAAATCTTCCGCGATCAATTAGAGCTCGGGGGTACAGGCACAGAAATTGCGCACAGAATGGCCGAAGCCGCCGCCCGCATTCGTGAAGAGGAAGATAAAACGCGAGAGGAGGTGGCTGAGGTATTAACTCGGACAGCCGATGATGTTAAAAAATCGATTGGTGATACGGAAACCGATATTCTTCCTGAGGGAGTAGCAGGTGAGGCCTATCAAGGGACTGCTTCGGCTACTGTGGATTTGACCAAAACACTCGACTCTGGTGGTCCAAGTCTCATTGATGCGGAGTGGGCGAACGACATTCGTTT
>DATDTQ010000155.1:0-3646 GCA_035290765.1 Candidatus Peribacteraceae bacterium | reverse complement strand
TGGTCAGAATGTTCCCAAACCTGATTTCAAAACCGTCGCTTCCGACATTTCGCTGTTACTTGAAGCCAGTAACCAAGATTTGGTTTCCGCCTGTCACGACATTTCAGACGGCGGGTTACTCTTCGCTCTCTTTGAAATGCTGGTGCCGCTGCGCAAACGTCAAAGTTCATGTGGTCTAGATATGCAACTCGAAGAATTACCGCCCCTCTCTCCCGATCGTTTGCTCTTCAGTGAAACAGGCGGCTTTGTTGTGGCTGTCACACCGGAGAAAGTCTCCGTGTTTGAGGCACTTGCAAAGAAGCAGAAAGTGTCGCTGCTTAAAATTGGTCACACTACGGATGATGCGAATGTGGCCTTGAAACACGGCAACATTTCACTCCTGGAGTCACCGCTCAGTCCGCTCCTGAAGGCTTGGGCGGAAGCTTTGGCACTTGCTTGACAGGCCAGACGAAAGGCTCCTAGAGTTCATCCCTTTCCTTCTATTTCATGTTTCTTGCCCGTTTTGCGGCCGCGGTGCTCGCGGGAAGTGCTCTCTTCGGCGCTGGCAGTGCGCTAGCCGCCTCAAGCCAAAACGACGATCTGATCGACCTCTATACCAAAGGATACATTCGACACCGACCGCTCTTTACAGAGTTTTACGAAACGCTCCCCAGCGCCTATTTTCCGGGATTGCCACCTATGAAAACGGCGAGCTTCGACCATTCCAATTGTCGTCCCATTTTGCCCGATCACATTGCTCGTCTGAGTCTGACACCGCCGCCTGGATACGAACCGATGCTGTTTGATTGTAGCATCCAAAGACGACCTCGCACTGCATCTAACTTTAATTTGTATAACTACATGCCTCTCTACCCATTCGTGAGTGGACGACCGCTTTCGTACGTCACATCTGACGGCCAGCAGCACTCGCTTGAAATTTTGCCGCCACGCTTCGTAGGGCAACACCCCTATGATATTCGTTCCGGCAACCAAACTACGGTCTATAATCCCTGGCTCGGTCAGTAATCCCCTTCCCCTTTTTTCCATGTCGTCTCTTCGCAAACTCACACTGACGCTCGGTACCGCTCTCGGACTACTCGTCGCCGGGCCAGCCCTCGCTGCCAATGTGACGATTGAGCAAGTTGGCGCCCCCAATGCGCTGGGTAGCTGGGTGTTGCGCGGCCCTGATGGCCGGACTTGGCATGGAAATGCATCCGAACAAACCGTATCCGTGGTTGCCAGTGGTTCCTATACGCTCAATGTGCAACCACCGGCAGGCGCCCCCGACATTGTCATTTCGCTTGAAACTGCTGACGGAACGCAGATCACGCAAACGCAAGACCTCTCGCTCACCGCAACTCTCGCCTCTGACCGAAATTATCGGTTCGTTGTGGAGCTCCGCTACGAATCACTCCTCAGCGTCGAAAGCATTCCCACTGGCGCACCCTTCTCGATCGAAGATGTGCGTGGCCGGGTGATCGCCTCTGGTGAAACTCCCGATCAAGTAACCGTGCCTTCAGGCACCTACACGGCAAAGTACGGTTTCCTCCGTGGCTGCAGCATCCCTCGTCCCCAGACCCGTTCCACCGGTCGCGGCGAGATGGTGGATTTCCTGGGACGCTATGAATGTGGCCGAGCCACAGCATCATCTGTTGCAAGTCGATCATCAAGCAGCGCCTCTTCGCGCTCATCTGTCTCTTCACGCCGCCGCGCGTCATCTTCAACCTCAGCCATCACCGGCCAGTTAAGCTTGTGGGTCCGTCCGCAGACGCGTGAAGCCATGCCTGGAGGCAACGTGATCTACACGATCGGCGTTCGGAATGACGGCAGTGTCACTCAACGCGATCTGATGGTTCGGTTCCGAATTAATCGGGCCCACATGTCATTCCAGCGTGTTCCCACCAATGGGGCCATCGTGGGTAGCGGTAGCATGTTAAGTTGGCGCATCCCAGAATTGGAGGCCGGTCGCACCTGGTCTGTCCAATTCCCTGTGCATGTCAATGATGACGTCCGAGCAGGCACGAGATTGGAAGTCACCGGCACCGCCCAAGGCCCAAATATTGCCAACGTCGAAGCTGGAGATACCGAACTGCGCGCTACAGCGGCCGTCGGTGTGCCTGTGTTGCCTCCGACTGGCGCAGCACTGGATCTGTGGTTCGTCCTCGCCAGCACCGCCGCGGCCTTGCTCCTGACATTCGAGAATCGTCGCCGACAACGTGTAGCATAAGCGGTTAAGAAACAAGACGTACGGGAAGGGTTACAACCGAGCGCAGTGTGTCGTAAAAGACACGCTGCGTCGGTTGATTCCTCCCTTTCTTGCCCTGAGCGGGGTCGAAGGGCACAATGTAAGCCATGTCTCGCCCGATCGTCTTTCTGCTGTCAACGTTGGTGGGGGTTTCGTATGGGTCACTGAGTATGCCTGCCTTCGCAGAAGGCGGAACAATCACGATTACGCAAACGACGCCTCTTGAGAATTACTTTGGGACATGGTCACTGCTGAATCCTGATGGTGAAGAGCTCAAAAACGCCAGGCAAAAGCATGTGATTCAAAGTGCCATGCCGGGTGATTACCTGTTTTTGATTGATCCCCCGTCGGGCATGACCACCGTGGTGACCGCGAGTCGTAACGGCGAAATTATTTCGACCGAATCAATTCCGCGGACCCGTATTGCAGTGGCTGATGGTGATACTTGGGAGATCGGCATTGTGTATGAATTTGGGACAACCGGTGAAGTTTCGGTGAGTACGTCACCGCCTGGAGTAGACTTCACGCTGCAAGGACCGGATGGTTTAAAACTCAAAGGAACGACGCCCGCCTCCTTTAATCCGGTACCCGTCGGTCCTTACTCCGTTTCATTTAGTCCAATCGAGGGGTGCCCGAAGATCTCACCAAAATCTGACCAATTGCAACGGCACGGGCGCATCAGCCTGGCAGTTGTACTGGAATGCACGCCCGCCGCCATGGCCCGGTTGTCGCCGGGGAGTGGACAAACGCTCAAGTACGTCAGCATGACTTCCGGGAATCAAACCATCGTCTTTACAGACGTGCCCATCAGCGAGTGGTTCGCGCCCTTCGTCCACATTGTGGCGCGGGTGGGTATTATGTCTGGCTATCAGAATGCCAGCGGTCAGCCGGCCGGCCGTTTTGGGCCAAATGACCCCGTGAACCTCGCCCAACTGAGTAAGATTGCGCATGAAGTCGCCGGTATCGATGAGAAGAGCGTTCGCGGGACAGCTCGTAACCCGCGGGCCGTCGGCGCCTGGTTTGAATCGTACTTCCTTTCGGCCGAGAAGCTTTCGTGGCAGATCTTCCTCGATCCGTCAGAAGACCCGGCGCGTCTCGTAACACGCGGTGAAGTGATTGCCACCCTGCTCCAAGCGTTGGACGTCCCGAGAATTTGGCCCAAAGGCGATGTCTTTTCAGACGTCACTCCACTGACTCCATATGCCGATAGCATCGAAACGGCGGCGGCGGATGACATTGTCGGTGGCAATGATGATGGAACATTCAAAGCAGCAGACCCGATTAATCGGGCCGAGTTAAGCAAGATCCTCGCCCAAATTCTCGAAGTCTACGGGGACGACACTCCGGAAATGACCGGCCAAGATCCGCGGGATGCGCCGCGTAGTTCAGCGAGTCAGTGAGTTGGCAAGGTTTGTGATGTCC
>DATDTQ010000154.1:0-4638 GCA_035290765.1 Candidatus Peribacteraceae bacterium | reverse complement strand
CCGCGCATATTATCCGCATACGTTCACTTCTGGAGCTGGTTTCGGCTTGCAAAGATGTGTCGGGTATTCTTACCCAACGCTATCATGGGGCGTTGGCGGGTCTGGCGCTCGGTTTGGCGGTCGACATTATTCCGCAGAGGCCAAATGATAAATTAGCGGCATTGTCCATTGAGAACCGCTCAGAGTGGCTGACGCGTATCGACGCAGGTGAAGCGGTGCTTCGCGAGGCTTTTCATGACCAGACTTCTCGCCTCCATTAAGCCAAAAAGGCATCATATAGACCCATGAGCATTCGGAACTTTTGTATCATCGCCCATATCGACCACGGGAAGTCGACCTTGGCAGACCGTATGATCGAAGTCACGGGAACGCGAGCGCTTCGGGAAATGAAGGAACAGCTGCTTGATACGATGGATTTGGAACGAGAGCGTGGCATTACTATCAAGCTGCAGCCGGTGCGGATGCAGTTTAACGGCGTCCAACTAAATCTCATTGATACGCCAGGGCACACAGACTTCCGTTATGAAGTCAGCCGGTCATTGGCGGCGTGTGAAGGAGCTATTCTGCTCGTGGATGCGTCACAAGGCATTCAGGCCCAAACATTGGCCGTCTTATATATGGCGTTGGAGAACAGTCTTGAGATTATCCCCGTGCTCAATAAGATCGATTTGCCAGCCGCGGATCCGGAACGTGTGAGCGATGAAGTCGTCAAACTTCTCGGCTGCAAACGCTCCGACATTTTACTGATTTCCGCTAAAGAAGGACGTGGTGTTAAGGAAGTGTTGCAAGCCGTCATTGACCGGCTACCGCCGCCTCGCATTCCCCAGGGGGCTGAGGCACGGGCACTTATTTTCGATGCGATCATGGATCCCTACCGTGGTGCGGTGGCGTATATCCGGATGATGGAAGGGGAATTGTCGCCTGGCAAAAAAATATGGCTCTTGGGCACTCAAGCTCAGCTGGAAGCGCAGGAGGTCGGTCATTTCACGCCCTGGTATGCGCCGGATCCGGCTCTCAAGGCCGGTGAAATTGGGTATGTCGTGACCGGAGCGAAAGACGTGTTACAGGTTCGAACCGGTGACACTATTGCCACGTCGCCGGTGACGTTGCCGTTACCGGGCTACAAAGAAGTGCAACCAATGGTGTTTGCTGGTTTATATCCTTCCGAAGCGGACGAATACCCGCGTCTGCGCGATGCTCTGGAAAAGCTGGCACTGAATGATGCAGCGTTGCGTATGGAACCGGAGCGAAACGCGGCGCTGGGAAATGGATTCCGCTGCGGGTTTTTGGGGTTACTCCACATGGACATCGTTCAAGAGCGTCTGGAGCGAGAATACGATTGCGATCTCATTATCACGGCGCCGTCGGTGCGTTATGAGGTGAAAATCAATGCCCATAATCCGGCGGAATATGTGCGTTCCAGTTTGCTCAAGCCCGATGAGCCGGATGTTGCCCTCATTACAAATCCCGCGGACATGCCAAACCCGGTTCATATTTTGGAGATCCGCGAACCCTGGGTCCGCCTTGAAGTCGTCTGTCGCAACGACGATGTCGGGCCGATTATGACCCTCGTTTCCGAACGGAGGGGCATGCAACAAGCTATGGAGTATTTGGATGTTGACCGTGTCTTACTGCACTTTGAAGTGCCGCTGCAGGGCATTGTGCTCGACTTCTTTGATCAATTGAAGTCGGCCACCGCCGGCTTCGCTTCCATGAGTTACGAACCGCTAGGTAATCGCAAAGGTGACTTGGTCAAACTCCAGATCTTGCTGCTCGGTGAACCCACT
Organism: Candidatus Peribacteraceae bacterium; assembly: GCA_035290765.1. Lineage (GTDB taxonomy): Bacteria > Patescibacteriota > Gracilibacteria > Peribacterales > Peribacteraceae > DATDTQ01. The sequence continues at coordinate 2,851 of DATDTQ010000154.1, read as the reverse complement.
GAAGCGCTGAGTACGATTGTCCATCGTTCCGAGGCTCATGCAGTGGGAGCCATCATCTGCAAAAGGCTCAAAGAGGTGATTCCGAAGGCGCAGTACCAAATTCCCATTCAAGCGGCTGTGGGGGCCAAAGTCGTGGCCCGCGAAACGCTTTCGGCCTACCGCAAAGATGTGACGGGTTATCTGTACGGTGGCGACGTTTCACGGAAGAAGAAGCTTCTGCAAAAGCAGAAGAAAGGAAAGAAGCGCTTGAAACAAATGGGCAAAGTGACACTGACCCAAGAAGCGTTTTTGAGTGTCTTGAAACGTTCGTAGTAGTCATCTGTGAGATCGGCGTCGATGCATACCATCATGAAATTCGCTTTTTCGCCGATGGCGTGGTTTATTTGCAGCGGTCCAGTTGGGTCTTTTTGTAGCCGAACGATACCGTATTCTCAGCTGCTCAGTTTCTTCCGCGAGAATGTAGGCAGCGCGGGGTAGCGTGTCGTTTCCATCCTGATGCTCAGACAACCTTTCCATTGGCGGGCATGCTATCACCGGATGTTTCTGATGCAATGTTGCTTTGCCACGCTGTCAAGATAACTGTGACGCGCTACAGTGTTCCCGTGGAACTGTCATTTCCACTGCGCTCGGCGTTTGTTGGATTGCCGCTCGAGCAAGAAGCGCGGTGGCACTTCCAGGCGCTGCAGGCGGGGCTTTCAGAATACGAAGACTGTTTACGCATGCAGTCGGCGGCAACGCCGCACCTTACGCTCCAATTTTGGCCCGAACTCATGGAGATTGAATACCAGCAAGCGTTGCGAGAATGCACAAAGATTGCAGCCGGTCGAGAACAGTTTTCTCTCCAAGTAACTGAAGCCGGAACGTTTGGGAATAGAGGCGAGGATCGCGTGCTGTACCTCGATATCGCCTTCAGCGAGCCTTTGGCTCGCTTGAAAAAGGCCTGTCCGTGGCCGTCGGAGCGTCGGCCTTTTTCCCCGCACATTACGCTGGCGCGCGTTCATCACCCGCAGCGTTTTGTGGGGGTCAAGAAGCGTGTCATGAAAGCGCTCAAGAATGTTTCATTCGATGTTCTTGTCGATCGGTTGCGGCTGTATGCGGAAGTGCAGGGCCAGCCACAAACTCCGCTGCAGGATTTCCCTTTCCAAAGTACGAGGTGACGAGGTTACGAAGTACGAACTCTATCTACCTTCTTCGCAATCGAAGTAAAAATGCTCATGAGTTCGTTTGCTTCTATGATTAACTGTTTTCGCTCTGCTTCTAATGGTTGTTGAAGTCCAATTTCAAGCAATTCCAGCCAGATAAGTGATTCATTGGATTCTTTACGTGTGATTTTGATTCTATATACAAATTCCGGTCGGCTAAAGGCATAGAAGGCTTCATTGTAATTAGCGGCAACAGAGCCAGAAGAGCGTAAAAGTTGTCGACCGTATTCCTGAGTCACAGAGGAATTAGGCAGTTTCCTGACAAAATCACGAACACGTTTTGCAAAGATTCTTGTGCGTCCTCTGAGATCTTGACGCTTTTCTGTAGAAATAGTCATAAGGTCATTTTGATCTACCAATGAAATCACTCAATCAATGGTTCAGAAAAAATAAAGGAACAAACGATTTTCTGATTTAAATGCGCTATTCAAGAAGTTCTGTGCCAGAGAAGAACGAATCGGTTTCGTACTTCGTCACCTCGTACTTTCCTCGTTTTTCGCTAAGCGTTTCCTCACTGCAACAAGAAAAGGTTCGAATACTGTGTGCAAAATGCTCACCGTGAGCGGCTGCACTTTCTCAAACGGCGCGGCGCGGCCGCGCTCGTTGAGAAATTCCTGGATCACAAAGGTTGTCAGCTGAAGCACTGTGCCATCCAAATTCTTCTCGTCAAGCATCAATTTAAGCAGTGTCTTTTCCGGATCGAGAGAGAGAACCATTTGGAGCCGCGCGATCCAGTCGATCAGCGCGCGATTGGTCTCGGCGTCGAGCTCACCAGTCTTAGTCAGTGCAAGTCCTTCCGACATGACAGTGTGATCATCGGTTCCAAGGCGCTCCGTCAGTTCTTCCTGGACTTGCTTGAGTGATGGTTCGTGAATGAGCGAAAGAATCGCGAGAATGAAAATGCTCGGACAGTCTCGCGCTACTAGTCTTGAGATCAAGACGAAGAAATGCGTGTGTTGTGTGCTGCCCAGAAAATGTACAATCACTCGGGCGACTTGGTCGTCTTTCTTCTTCGCTTTCTTCTCCTCCTTCCGGATTTGCTGCAAGCCGGCGGCCGCGGCGGCAAAGCGCTGTTTGGCTTCCTCGCTCAGTTCTTCGGAGACGCCGGCTCCGCCTTCGCCGGGGGTGTAGATTTCACCACCTTGCTCGGACATGAATGTACTATATCATTGTTGCGTTCTAGGAACTGTTTATGCTGATTGATTTTCGGGTAATGCTTCTTCAGGTTTTCCTCTCAGTAGAAATTTACATTTTATTGATTTCCTTCGTCTTATACTGGAAAAAGAAGGATTGGAAGATTTTTTTAAAGACGTGGGGCGCAGGAAATCTCTTTTGTCTTGGCATGATCATTTGTTACCTAATTTATTTATTAATCTGGGATTTAATTGATAATTTTTCAAATCTAACAATTCCATTAAATTCATATGGCTTAGTTGAGCTATATCTAATACTAGTTGCTCTTGCGATAACATTTATGAAGCCAAATAAAGTAAAAACTTTTTTGTCGGTTTTACTCATTATAAATCTTTTCTACGCAGGGCTTGTCGCGTCTGTTCTGGTAGGAGAGAGAATTTTAATTACTTTGAAGAACCTATTTCTAACTGGCCAGAAAATGCCTAACTAGGCTTTTACCGGTTCCACATGCACGA
>DATDTQ010000153.1:0-13824 GCA_035290765.1 Candidatus Peribacteraceae bacterium | reverse complement strand
TCGACGAAGAACATGAATGGACGTACAAGAACGAGCAGATGCCGCGGTATCACGCTCGGCCACTCGCAGAAAAGCTTTGCTCTGCTGCCAAAGCAAAATTGGTGTTGGGAACGGCAACGCCGTCGCTGGAAAGTTGGGATGCAGTCAAGAAAGTGCAGTTTCAACTGGTTCGCTTGGATCGCCGGTACGGTAATCATGCTTTGCCGAATGTTCGTATTATTGATTTAGCAGACGTTGGTTTTGGTGAGGACTACCCGTTTTCGCCCACATTATTGACCGAGATCGGCAATCGGTTGGATCGAAAGGAACAGTCGATTCTCTTTTTAAACCGGCGCGGCTTGGCAACAGCTCTGCTCTGCCTCGATTGCCGCCGGCGCGTGACTTCTCCTGAAAGCCAACTCCCCTTCACTGTCCACAGGCGGTTGGATGGGTCGCTGGAACTGCAGGATCACAGCACGGGACTCGTCGCCGCGCTGCCCGAGCGCTGCCCACATTGCAATTCGGAGCGACTTCATGCCGTGGGTGCCGGAACGCAGCGCATCGAAACGATTGTGGCTCGTCATTTTCCGAAAGCAAGACTGCTGCGAGCTGACCGGGACACGCTCATGCACCCCGAGCAGATGCGAACGCTTCTCCAAACTATGAAAAAACGCGAGGCCGATATCCTGCTTGGCACACAGTCGGTCGTAAAGGGTCTCGATCTACCTAGTGTGACACTTGCAGCAGTGCTTCTCGCCGACGTGGGCTTGAGTCTGCCGCATTTCCGAGCCGGCGAAAGAATCTTTCAATTGCTGACGCAACTCGCCGGCCGCAGCGGGCGCTCGCAACCGGGTGACGTCATCTTCCAGACATTTCGACCGAGCGCGCCCGAAGTAAAACTGGCTGCTGAGCACCAAGTTGAAGCGTACCTTGAGCAGGAAATGCGCTTGCGCGAATATTTGAAGTATCCTCCCGCGACTGAAATCATCAGATTGCTTCTGCGCGGCCCAGGCGCAGCTACGAAAGCAAAGGCTTTGCTGCAGAAGCTACACGCATTGATAGACGAAGAAACCCACGTGCATGCCGCGCCGACCTTCTTCGGTGGCGGCAAAGAGTGGCACATCCTGATTCGTGGTAAAAATCCACGCTCCGTTTTGCAACATATTGACCTCACCGACGTCATCATTGACGTCGATCCGCTGGAATGCCTCTAGCGAGAGGTATAGAGTGTGCCGTATGAAGTACGCCCCACTCTTGGTTTTGTTATTGCTACCTGTTTCGGCGGAGGCAGCGGTGTTCCGCGCGGCCGATGATCTCCGTCTCGATGGAATTATGACGGATGACGTTTATGCAGCGGGTGGAACTGTGACATTTGAAACAGAAGTTGTAGGTGATGTGGTGAGTGTTGGTGGCGAACTTCGATTCCAAGGTGATATTGAAGAAGATCTGACTGCTGCGGCCGGCACGATTACCGTTATCGGTGCAGTCGGTGACGATGTGCGTTTAGCGGGCGGAGAGATTCGTCTCGAGGGCCCCATTGGCGATGACCTCTTTGCCGCTGGCGGACGCATCATCATGAGCGACTCGTCTGTTGTTCAAGGTGAGGCGCGTGTTGTCGGTGGTGATCTTTCGCTTGAAGGAACGTACCAAACCGGCGCGATCATCAGCGGCGGACGAGTAGTTCTACGCGGCCGCTTTCTCGGGCATGTTGATGTTGAGGCCGAAGAAGTGGTGATCGACGGTACAATTTCTGGGACATCGCAGATTGTGGCCGATCACATCGACATCCAGAGCGGAGCTCAATTTCTGGGGGACGTAACCTACTGGCAGAAAGAAGACGAGCCTAATTTCGGTGAGAGCCTCGTCGGCGTGACAGCGACCCGCGACGAGAGTTTGGCACCGCCAGTCTACGAGCGGCCGCCACGCGATACGCTCGACGACATCGCAGCCAGTCTGCTTATTTCAACCCTCTTCGCGGCTGTGGTCATCGTCGTCTTTGCATTTGGTGCTCCCAAGCTTTGGCTGGAGGCCGGTAAGGAATTCGAAAAGTCGTTTGGCAAAAGTCTGCTCACCGGGGTGCTCTACGTGATTGGCATGCCCGTGTTGGCAATTGTGCTGTTCATTACGATTTTGGGTATTCCCTTTTCTCTGCTTACGGGAATTATCTTTGTCTTCACGCTCTATTTTGCCCGCGCCATTACCGCTATGGTCTTAGCGCGCTGGTTTGATCGCCGTTTTGATCGGCCCTGGGGCACATGGATGTTTATTTTAGCGAGCGTCGTCTTTTACATTCTCTTGAGACTTCTGGGCTACATCCCGATTATCGGCTGGCTGCTTTGCGCGGTCGTCGTTCTCGCGGGTCTGGGCGCCTTTATAACTGCCAAATGGAAGCTTTTGAAAGTGATTTTGAAGAAACTTTAAGCGGTTTTGATGAAAATCGTAGCAATCGGAGGCGGCCAAATAATAACAAAAGGAACTATTGGCATTGATAGAGAAATTATTCGCCTTGCCGGTAAACGAAAGCCTAAGTTGCTTTTTATTCCTACGGCTAGTTCCGATGCTGAAAGATACTGGCAGCATGTTCAAAAATATTTCGGAGCACATTTTAATTGTAAAACTGACGTTTTATTTTTGATCAAGGAAAAACCTACAAGGTCAGAAATAAAAAGAAAAATACTCGGCTCCGACATCGTGTATGTTGGTGGAGGAAACACATTGAAAATGATGAGGATCTGGCGACAACTAGGCGTGGATCATGTTTTAAAAGCTGCTTACCGCAAGGGCGTTGTTCTTTGTGGCATCAGTGCGGGCTCTAATTGCTGGTTTGAATCCGGCCACAGCGATTCTATGTCATTTTATAATCCAAAAAAATGGCAATATATAAACGTGCGCGGACTCGGTCTCATAAAAGGCATTCATTGTCCGCATTACAACTCAAAGACGCTAAAACTGCCTAGAAAAAAGCATTTTCAAAACATGATCAAGAAAGTCGGCGGGCAGGGAATCGCAGTTGAGAATAACTGCGCCATTGAATTTATTGACGGGAAATATTTTCGGATCCTTTCTGCAAAACCAGGAGCAGGGGCTTACAAGGTTTACAAAAAGCACGGTAAGGTGATCTCGGATAGAATAGAGAATAAAGCCAAACTAGCACCGATTGCGGAGTTATACCGCTGAGCGGATCTGGTACAGCGCAATGCCGGCCGCAACCGCCACGTTTAATGATTCTTTTTGCCCGTGCATCGGAATCATCAGAATATCGTCCGCGGCCTCCAGGAGCGCTTTTGATACGCCCAGGACTTCATGACCTAGAACAAGACACAGGCGCTTTGGTGGCTGATATTTTTGAAGATCGACCGATTCCGCTGTCTGTTCCAGCGCAACAATGCGATAACCGTCATCCTTCAGGGTTCTGATAACCGTCAGCGGGTCATCATGTTTTTCCCACGGAATCCACTCCTCAGCTCCGAGTGCGGTTTTACTGATCTCACGCCGTGGCGGTACCGCCGTGTAGCCGGTCAGGTAGATCTTTTCGACCGCGAAAGCGTCGGCCGTCCGAAAGAGCGAGCCGACGTTCCAAAGTGACCGAATATTATAAACAAGCAGAACGATCTTGCGGTCCATACTTACGATAAACGCTCCAACGTGGAAGCGTGGGGATTGGCAAAGATTTCCTGCAAATCGTTTCGCTGCGCCTCTTGCTCCGTAATACCGCTGCAGACGTAACAAACGCCCGTTTCACTGCCCGGTCCGAGCGCAGACGCACCCGTATCCGGCTCATCGCGCCGCAGCAGCGCGAGGTTCCCTAGGAATGACTCCGCCGGCTCCTCGGTCTTTCGATCATTGTTCCAACGCGTCAGCGTGCTGCCCCGTCGGATGAACGCGATTTCTTTATTCGGATTAAACAGCGAAATCTTCCGTAAGATCGACTCCGCATCTCCGTTGGCGGGAGCCAGGTACCGCAGCTGTCGCAGTCGCAACTTCGGCACAATCCGATGAGCGGCCTGCTCTACGGTGCGCTCTTCGTTATTGACGATAATCGTATCGATGAAGATTTCGACCTCACGCGCTTTGCGCTTGGGTAGGGTTCGATTCAGGACCTCCAGTGTCGGCTGAAGATACGGCTTCACCTTTTTACTTTCAATCCACTGACGCAGTGCTTTGAAATAGGGCGCACCATTGTCGGTCCGTTCCGGGTGAGGCATCAGCACCACGACGTTACCAGCGGGGTTACAAATGCCAGCGATGCCGAGAGTCGCCCCATTCGGGGTTACCGCAGGGTCATCAGACCGGATCTCACCACCTTCGGTGCAGTAACAGAAGGCAATCTGATCATTCTTTTGGAGCTCAGCGATCACTTCGGGATTCTTAGTCACGTAGCGCCCTTCCCCGTGCGCAATCGGCAGATGCATCGTGCCTTGCCAATTGCTCGTGGCACAACGGTCAGCGGCGCAGGTTGGCTTGATCCAGACCCATTCGTTGCGAAACCCGACTGCTTGACCACGCAGCGCATTACGCGCCAGGCTCATTCTGAGGCCACTTCCGAGCGGAATCAGACCGCTTTCGACCAAGATCTGGGCGCCGTTACAGTTCCCGATGACTACTTTCCCCAGTGCCGCTTCTGCGGCAATGTGGGCTAAGAGCGGATCGCGAGCGGCCACCATGCCGGCGCGACCGCGGTCTTCGTACGAAAAGCCGCCGATGATAAAGTAACCATCAACACCCGCCAGCTTTTCGCGCGAGTCATTCCAGCGAAAAAAGAGCGGCTCCATGCCGGCCGCTTTGATGGCTCGGATAGACTCAACTTCGCAGTTGTTTCCGGGGAATGAAATGATAGCCACGACAGGTTTCATCCAATCACAAGGTACATTAAATATTCAAATTGTTCCATTGCTACATTGTCACATTGCTCGCAAAGCGACTTGTGTCTTGCGGATCGCTTGCGAGCAATAGAGCAATGAAACAGTGTAGCAATGTTATACAGTCATGATCTCTTGCTCCTTCTTTTTTCGGATGTCTTCGATCTTGTCATTCGCCTCCTTTACTGCCTTATCAAGCGCTTCCAGCAGCGTGTAGCGAACATCCTCGTCTTTCTCTGTGGCCTTCACATCGTCATGAATCTTCTGACGTTGCTGGCGGATCGAGATGCGGGCCTCTTCTGCCAGTTTATCCACAACTTTACTCAATTCTTTGCGCCGTTCTTCGGTCATCGCGGGTAGATTCAAACGAATAACAACACCATCATTTGCTGGTTCAGCGCCTACATTTGCCTGCCGCAGCGCCGCTCCAATAGCAGCCAAATTGGCCTTGTCCCAGGGCTGAATGACAATTGAACGTGCGTCTTGAATTGTCACGCCGGCAACTGCCTTCAGTGGTTGCTTGGTTCCATACGCCTCCACGGTCACGTGGTCGACGAGCGCGGCCGAGGCGCGGCCGGTTTGGAGCCGCGAGAATTCGGTGTGCAGAAATTCGAGAACCTTTTTGACCTCTTTTTCGAAGGCGTCGATGCGGGGATCTACCATATGAGGGGCTAGGGATTAGGAGTTAGGAGCTAGGAGCTAGGCATGCACTAATGTTCCGATATTCTCACCGGAGGCGGCTTTGAGCAGATTACCCTTGGTTGAGAGGTTAAAGACACGAATCGGTAATTTTTGTTCGCGGCACAGGCTGAAGGCCGATTGGTCCATCACGTTCAGATTCTTCTCGATGGCTTCATCGTAGGTGAGTTTTTCGTATTTCGTGGCGCTCTTCTCTTTGTTTGGATCCTTGTCATACACACCATCAACGTTCGTGGCTTTGAGCAAAACATCACAACTTAATTCCAACGCACGAAGGGCAGCCGCAGAATCAGTCGTAAAGTACGGGTTTCCCGTACCACCCGCACAAATGACGATTCGCCCCTTCTCCAGGTGACGAACGGCTCGGCGCGTTAAATATGGCTCCGCCAATTGTGGCACGTCAATCGCTGAACACACGCGGGTGTAAGCGCCCAGGGATTCTAAAGCCGACTGGAGTGCCACCCCGTTCATGATGGTGGCAAGCATGCCCATGGCATCGGAGGCGTTCCGTTCAATACCGCTCTCCTTCGTATCCCGGTACCGCCAAATATTTCCGCCACCGACAACGACCACCACTTGAATATTCTTCTTTACGACTTCGTGGATCTGCTTGGCAAGGTCCAGGAGCGTGCCGTGGTCTAACCCAAATTCACGGGTGCCGGCCAAAGCCTCGCCCGAGATTTTTAGCATGATGCGCTTATATGCCATCCCTGGCATTATACTGAGAATGCACGTTTGATCAATGGTTCCTCATGGTGCCTAGATTGAACAAAGCTAGAACTCGACTGGACAGTCAGCCTTCGCTCCTGCGGCTTGCCAACCGTAGCGAAGGCTTTGTGGAAGTAGGGAACCACTACACAGGCAGGAGCTACGGCCGACAACCTACGCTTCGCGTAGGTTGGTGCCCCGGGGAGGAATCGAACCTCCGACCTGAAGCTTAGAAGGCTTCCGCTCTATCCAACTGAGCTACCGGAGCACGTATCTAGTATAAGGCAAAAGCCCGCCTCACGAGATTATTTACATTCAACGTATAAAAAAACCGGGCTTTCACCCGGTCTTTCCGTTCCATTGCTTCGTTTACTCCTCCACGATGATCGTTCCTTCGTGGTCGGGCATTGAGTGGTTATGGTACCCCCAGCTGCCGATTTGGTTGAAGGTGAATGAATAGAGTCCGCCGTTCTCTTGCCCCTCACCAGCATCGAATCCGGCCAGATCGGTGTGCGTGGGATGAGGATGACTAGCCACCCACATTGAGCCCACTGACATGTTTTTAAACGTGACCATCTCGCCTTTCTTCACACGAAGCACCGTTGGCGAAAAGCCGTCCGTCGTATATGTCACAGTATTTTCTTCGGCCGGCACTTCCTCTTCTTCTGTCGGCGTGCGGCCTTCGCCATGCTGGCCGTACTTTGCCCGAGCCAACATCACAATTTTGGCGACTTCGGCGCGGTTAATCGCATCCATGGGTCTGAATGTGCCGGTGGCGACGCCATTAATATCGGTATCACCGGAAATAATCTCGTCCCGACTCAGCGCTTGGATTTCCGCAGCGTACTTCGTGCTCAGCGTGACATCGTTAAAGCGACTATCAATCGAACTAGCCGTGGCATCGAGGCCGAACGCGGCCGCGAACATCGCCGCCACTTCGGCGCGGGTGGCCGCTTGATTCAGATTCCCGCCATTTTCGATGACCGGAAAATTCTCACCTTTAGCCACCGAAACGTACGGCGCCGACCAATGGTCGATGCCACTGTCGATGCGGGACGCGTAAACGTCTTCGTCGTAGCCGGCGCCTTCAACTACGATTTTCAGGGCTTCCGCCTGCGTAATCCGGTTATCCGGACCGTAGAGACCAGTCGGTTCTCCATGTTCGTCGCGATACCCGGAAACGATCCCGGCTTCCGCCGCACCGCGGACATATTCCGCGTACCAAGCCGACTGGGGAATGTCTTTGAGAATGACGGCTTTGCCGTCGATCATCACTTGCATTCCTAGCGCTTGGCCCATCAACGGAGCCAGCGCCAGGACGGCGGCAAAGATCCCGATGAGTTTTCTCTTCATAAAAATGGGGGGAATAAAACGAGTTTAATACTCCTGCTTAAGGAGCAGAGGCAAGAAAACCTTACCGTTGAAACGCCTCCCACACCTGCGATGCGTAAATCGTAACCCAAAAAATAAATACAAGTAGCATTGTCAGCTGAACACGATTTGACCAGGTGGGAAAAAAAACACGGCGCGCCAATACCAAACTAGCAATCAACAGGAGCAAAAGGGTCGCCGCTGGTAGAAAAGCCTTTTGTGAGATGGACAGCGCAAATGAAAGAAATATAAATGCGAGAGAAGTACCAACGGTAAACGCGAAGGGAAACTGGCGACCGTTTCGGAACCGAAGCTCCGACAAAATTCCGGCGGTGCCTGCCAACACTAAAATCGCTGCCAAGTATAAGAACTGATAGGGTTCATCAAAAGGTGCCAAGCCCATTAATGACATGGCAGCCGCAGCGAGCAAGCAGAGTGAACAAATAAAAATAGCCACAAGCACGCGTACCGAAGGAATGTGTGGGTGTTCCGCTTCCACGGCGGAAAGCGGCAGCGGATCCAAATGTGTAAGCCGTATGCCGTAAATCCACACCATCAGAAGCAAACCGATTACAATGACCGATGCACTGATGACAAAAATCTGTACCGTTACGGATTCGTAGAGATTTGCCCAAAGCACAAAGATAAAATCATCGATCCCTGCCATATTCGTGTTTCACTCTAGCAAACCGGACTAGGGCGAGTCTAGGCCCACTTGGATCTGGGCTTGATAGCGGAATTCACCGATTTCTTTCCAGCCTTTCCAGCGGCAAGCCGCTATCAACGGCTGGTCATCTGCACCGGTGCAAGTTTTCTGACTTCCACAAGCAATGTCTCCGCACGGCGTATCCTCGCAAACCGGCACCGTTGTTTCAAATGTGAGCTGCGGTGCCTTCGTACACTCGCAGGAGCCCACTTGAGCGCGTGACATTGCAATCCGTACTCCCGAAACACATACGGCTTCAGCCAGCGTGTCGTCAATTTGTCGCTGGTAATCACGAGCTGGTTCGTAGCCACGCTCAACACAAGTCTCGTTGCAACCGCGCGGGCACTGCCAGCACGCACTGTTGGTCGTGGATTGCTGGCAATCTTGGGAACATGTTTCTCGGCATTCAGTTCGCGTTGGGAAAGAGCCGCTTGGACAATCCAAGCAAGAGACACAACCGTTTGCTTCTATGAAGCAACTTCCTTCACACAATTTCTGGCAATCAGGGACGGAGCGGAACTGATTTGCAGCACATGCGGCTTTGGGCATGCAGCGGTAACACGTAGCCGAGTCTTCAGTGGTAGGCACTGGCTCGCATTGCCCTTGGCCCATGGCCTCGCATTCAGACTGGCACTGTTGCTCTGAAAGGGTGCCATGCTCGCAGCTGGTTGGCGGCGCTTTCGTGTCGCATGTAGAACAGCGTCCACGCGATTGTGTAAGATACTGGAACGTACACGTTTCGGTGCACGCCTTGAGACACTCATCCTCAGGGATTGTCGGTGCTTCACATCGTGCCGGGCGCCGATCGCGGCAGTGATAGCATTGCGTACCCTCAACCGAACCGACTGCTACGCAGGCGCTGGCAATATCATCACATTCCCACAAGCACTGTTCTTTCGTCAGGCCTGGTGGAGCGCAAGGATTTTGCTGGAGCTCCGAACCGGATTGAGTACCAGGCAGTTCACCGACCATTTGGTCATTTGAACGTAATGTTAAAAACACGAGGCTTGCCCCCAGCAGCAGGATAACACCCACGAATAGAATAGACCCACGCACGAGAGCATCTTACTCGTACCTCGTCATTCGTCACCTTGTACTGCCAAATTACAAGGTGACGAAGTACGAAACCAAAACTAGTTGGCTATTACCGGCTGGAATAGCCCCGGGGCAATTTCTTTCCAGCCACCCCATGAACAATTCACCGTTGCCTGACGGTCACCGGATGTATTACATGTAACTGTTTCGCCGCAAACCACGTCACCGCACACTGTGTCTTGGCAGCTCGGAACACGCTCATCAACAATCAAATCGGGCTTCTTGGAACAAATACAATCCCCCACTTTCATGAGATTCGGCTGGAGTAAGACATCGCTGACACAACGAAGGTCTTGAATCTCCTGCCGGACGTACTCCGAATAATCAGTTCCGTTTGGGTCGTAACCTTGCTCCTTACAAACATCGGTACAGCTGGCTTGGCAGCCCCAGCAATTGAGCTTGCCGCGTTGACCACGGACAGCACAGGTTTGGTCGCCACACGATGCTTCGCATTCGTCATGACTGGCAAAGAGTCCCTCGGGACAACTGTAACAGGCATAACAAGTCGCGTTCTCTTCCCCAAAGGCCTGTTCCATACACAGACCATTTGGACATTGCGAAGCACAGTATTGCAGATCGCCTGTAGTACCCCCAGGGCAAATTTGACTTGAACCATGCACAAAAGGAACACACTCTTGGCAGGTGAGACCGTCAGGCGTGGTGTACCGCGTATCACAGCTACCAATACAATTACTCAAACATTCATGCTCGGAAATAAGAGGCGGAAAACAAGCTTCGTCACTCGGTGTTGCCGATCGGTTGGCCCGCACCGCCACCACGACAATCACACCCAAAATTCCAAGCGTTCCCGCAATGAGGAGAAAATCCAGATTTTTACTGCTCGGCGGATGGTACTGCGGCGCAGAGAAGGGCATCTTTGTATTATACTGCATTCTGGAGCCATTTGAAAGGTACCTCCATGTAGCCTGCACTTTTACGAAGAAATATGATTACATCATGATTAAGAGATTATGGTACGTTGACGGAACGCACCTGAAGTCGTATTTTCATTCCCTTTCTTCACAATTCATGAACACTTTCAAGATTGCTTGTACCGCCGGGGGGATCTTCCTCAGTCTTGTGTTCGTCAGTACGGCTGATGCGATGTCTTACCGCCCGTACGATAATTACTCGTACGGAAATTATGGAAGCTATGGGAATTACTACAATGACTATTCCTACCAGCAGTCCTATGGGATGTTCCGCTGCCCAGCGTTGCCTCGGCAAAGTGCGTGCTACCGGTATCCGTCCAATCGTTCAAACCGGTACTACGATGGTTACAATTATGATTCCTATAACTACAACGATAATTACTACAATTCAAATAACTATTACGATTCCTACTACTACGACAATTACAACTCCTTCGATATTAACGTTCATCCCTACGACTATCGCTATCGCCCAACGGTCCGCAATGATGATTACTACTACAGCTCCTACGGCAACTATAACTCCTACAACTATTACGATCCTTACTACAGTCCTTGGTACTAAGAATGACTCGTCCTCCCGGCTCCGGCCGGGTTTTTTAATTATCAGGAAGGACACTTCGTCTCGCTCCGCTCGCTCAGGGCCATTCGACACTGCAATTGAAGAGACACGCTTCAGGAGTTGAGATAGCTAAAATTGCCATCGAATGGTATAATGGAGGGGAATATTCACACCTCACCCGATGCCTTCATCTTCACGTAAGAAAGCCCTGATCCTGTGGTTTTCCGAGCTCGGAATTAAAGACGTGCCGCTTGTCGGGGGAAAGAACGCCTCGCTTGGGGAAATGTATCAAAAATTGAAGAAGAAAGGGGTGCGCGTCCCGAATGGCTTTGCCATCACGGCCCACGCCTATTATGAATTTGTGAAGGCGACGGGCCTTGATAAAGAAATTCGCCGTCTCCTCAAAGGACTTGATACCACCGACGTGACTGACCTCGCAAAACGCGGGCATCGCGTGCGCGAAGCGATCTTGCAAGCAGACTTACCGGCAGATTTGCAACAAGAGATTACCGAGGCCTATCGAACGTTTTGCAAAATGGAGCGAATTCCAAACGTCGACACCGCCGTGCGGAGTTCCGCTACGGCGGAAGACCTGCCCGACGCGAGCTTCGCGGGGCAGCAGGAAACGTACCTTAACATTCGCGGTGAGAAGGCGGTGGTCGAAGCATGCAAGCGTTGCTTTGCATCGCTCTTCACCAACCGCGCCATTTCGTACCGCGAAGATAAGAAGTTTGATCACTTCTCGATTGGCCTCTCGGTGACCGTCCAGCGCATGGTGCGTTCGGACTTGGCCACCTCCGGCATCATGTTTTCGATCGATACCGAATCCGGCTTCCGCGACGCCGTGCTGATCAATGCCGTGTACGGTCTGGGTGAGTATGCCGTTCAAGGTGTTGTGAATCCTGACGAATATTACGTCTTCAAACCAACCCTGAAGCAGGGCTTACGACCGATTCTCAGCCGAACCCTCGGCAGCAAAAAGCGCAAACTGATCTACAGCCACGACGGCAACCGCGTCGTGCAGGATGCGGCCGTGCCGCACCCGGACCGCGCGCGCTTCTGCGTGAGCGATGATGAAATACTGCAGCTCGCCAAGTGGGCCCTGATCATCGAAGACCACTATAAAAAGCCGATGGACATGGAGTGGGCCAAGGACGGTAAAACCGGCCAGCTCTTCATCGTCCAAGCGCGCCCGGAAACGGTCGTGGCTCGGCAGAACAAAGATGTGCTTGAGGAATACATTCTGCAAAAGAAGAGCAAAGTGATCTGCAGCGGCGCTTCCGTCGGCCGCAAGATCGGCACGGGCAAAGTCCGCGTCATTCTCGACCCGCGCGACATGGCCAAGTTCAAACCGGGCGAAGTGTTGGTGACGGACATCACAGACCCTGACTGGGAACCGATTATGAAGATTGCCTCGGCCATTGTGACCGATAAAGGCGGTCGCACATCGCACGCTGCGATCGTTTCGCGCGAGCTCGGCATTCCGGCTGTGGTTGGCTGCGATAACGCGACGGAAGCCCTCAAGAACGGCCGTGACGTGACGGTGTGCTGTGCCGAAGGTGATGTGGGTCATATTTTTGATGGCAAACTCCCCTTCCGGATTAATCGCACCAACCTTAAAAATCTGAAGCGTCCAAAGACCAAGATCATGATGAACGTCGGTACGCCGCAACAGGCGTTCCAAGTTTCACAGATTCCAAACGAAGGGGTCGGCCTGGCCCGCGAAGAATTTATCATTACTGAATCCATCGGTATCCACCCGCTGGCGATTTTGGACTTCAACAAGCAACCGCCGGCCGTGAAGAAAGAAATCCAACGCCGCAGTGCCGGCTACAAGTCACCAAGAGATTTCTACGTTGAAAACTTGGCCGAAGGGATCGGCACGATTGCCGCGGCCTTCTACCCAAAGGATGTCATCCTGCGCTTCTCGGACTTCAAGAGTAACGAATACGCCACGCTCATCGGCGGCTCAGCGTATGAGCCAAATGAGGAAAATCCCATGATCGGTTGGCGCGGTGCTTCGCGCTACTACGATCCGAAGTTCGCGCCGGCGTTTGTGCTGGAATGCGAAGCTGTTCGCATTGTGCGCGACCGGATGGGTCTGACGAATCTGAAAGTGATGATCCCCTTCTGCCGCACGATTGATGAGGGCAAAAAGGTACAGGTCATCATGGCCAAGCAAGGACTCAAGCGCGGCCAAAAGGGCCTGGAGATCTACGTGATGTGCGAAATTCCGGCCAACGTTATTTTGGCGAAGGAATTCGCCAAGATCTTTGATGGCTTCTCCATTGGGAGTAACGACCTCACGCAGCTTACGCTTGGCGTGGACCGTGACTCCTCACTCGTTGCGCACGTCTATAACGAACGCAACGATGCCGTGAAGAATTCGCTCCGCGAAGTCATCAAGACCGTGAAGGCCACCGGCCGCAAGATTGGTATTTGCGGTCAGGCACCCTCCGACTACCCGGATTTTGCGCAATTCCTCGTGGAATGCGGCATCGATTCCATCTCGCTGACACCGGATACCGTTCTCAAAACGACCATGAAGATTTTGGAGACGGAGAAAAAGCTCAAGGGAAAGCGAAGGTAATACAATGGTTCTATGGATGATAAAAAAGAAAATCCTTCGGCTTCACCAGATCAGCAGAATCAGCCTGAAGTCAACCTAGATATTTCCACGACACACGCAGCCATCGAAGAACAGTTAAGCGTAACCGCTCGTAAAGAAAAGAAGTTGAAAGAACTTAGCGACCGTCGCGAAGCCAAAGAGCTGAGTCCGCATGATTTCGATTTGAATTTCATTTTCCAATTAAATGAAGCTGGTTTACCCCTCACGCGGAAAGACATGGCTCATAAAACCGGCAATCAAGCATTAGTCCTGACACGGGAAGATTTCGACATCTTAGGGTGTCT
>DATDTQ010000152.1:0-5269 GCA_035290765.1 Candidatus Peribacteraceae bacterium | reverse complement strand
GTTCAGCTTGGGGATTACCAAGCGGTTCTGTGGTGGTCCAACCGGCGGCAAATAGCTCAGAATATCGCCAGCAGAAGCGTCTCCGGCTACAGCCAGTTGAGGGCTACGCAGCAGCGACGCTCGCACAGCGGCGTCTGCTTGCTCAGTGAGGGCTTGCTGCGCAGCGCGGAGCGGTACGGCTTCGTCGCGCGCGATTTGCCAGAAGCTTTCGTAGTTAAGGCTGACAAAGAGCGCTACGAAAATAGTGGCGAAGGTGCCGCCAAAGCGGAGAGTGTCGAGCAGAAAAAGTGTGCCTCGCTTATATTGCTTTGGTGCTCGGTTTGGTTTCACGAGCCACACTGGTTGCGCGAGCGTTGCGAGGAGTTTATTTACTGTCTCGTGGAGGACTGTTCCAATCGATCCAACGCCCCGCTCGATATCGGCAGCACTGCTCAGGTATTGGCGTTTGCCTTCCTCTGCAAATGCAGTCGCCGTTTCTTCCAAATCACTCCGCAGGTCTGACCACACGCGGTGGAATCCCGCTTCGCCTTCGGCGTGGTGTTGCCGGCGCGACTCGCGGGGAGCACCGGGCAGGAGAATTCCGCCATCGGCATCGTACTCGGCGCGGTGATCGGGGAGGGCTTCAGGCATTATCTTCTTAGTATACCAAGGCTGAGGGATTTACGAAAGAGCCCTAGCCTAAGGGGAAAATCAGAGATTGGCAATAATGCCCCCGCCAATTACTTCTTCCTGCCTGTAAAGGACGATGGATTGCCCGGGGGCAACCCCCCGGACTGGGGTATCGAAGGTAAATTGCAGTTGGCCATCTGCCACACAGGCCGTGCCGTCATGTTTATGGCCGAGGGAACTAATGCGAGCGGCAAAGCGCTGTTTTTCGGTTGATGGTTGCCAGGCAATCCAATTGCACGCCGTGGCCGTTAACGACGATCGCGCGTCGGAACCGGCCGTGGCCACGTAGAGCGTATTCGTCTGCGGCTCTTTGCGAGTGACATGAAGAGGAACACGCAGCCCACCAATCCCAAGCCCTTTGCGTTGGCCAATCGTGTAGAAGGGAAGGCCTTCATGCGTTCCGACTTTTTCACCTGCTTCCGTGCGGATGTCTCCTTTTTTCACATCAAGATACCGCTTTAAAAATGCTTTGGGCTCACGCTCTGGATAGAAACAAAGATCCTGACTTTCGGCGTACCAGTCGGGGATATCGATGTCGAAGCGTTTCGCTAGTTCATAGACTGCCTTCTTATACATGCCGCCTAAAGGGAATAGAACTCGCTGCAGCTGATCCTGGGTGAGGGTGTACAGGAAATAGCTTTGATCCTTCTCTTCATCGACGGCTTGAAGCAGAAGCAAGCGATCAGTTCCATCAGTATTGTGTTCGCGAGCGACGCGTACGTAATGTCCGGTGGCTAATGCATCACACTCAAGTTTTTTGGCATAGTCGAGCAGCGCGCCAAACTTGATAAAGCGATTACAGCTAATGCAAGGATTCGGTGTGTTACCGGAAGCATAGTCCGACAAAAACGGATCTATGACGGCACGCTTAAACTCGGCCTCCAAATTCAGAACATAAAAGGGAATGCCAAGGGTTTGGCAGACGGCTCGTGCCCGCGCAATATGTTCGATGGAACAACACTTGTTCGGTAATCTCGTCCGAACGTCTGGGGCGAGAGGATCCATCCACAGCTGCATCATGACCCCAACGAGGTCATGGCCTTGCTCACGGAGCAAATGAGCCGTCACGCTGGAATCGACACCGCCGGAGAGGGCAACCATGATGCGCACGCTGGCAGTATAAGGATGATTACCGCTACCATGGAACCGTGATTGAAAAGATTCGTACCTTGGCCAAAGAGCATGCCGAGCTGCAAGAACGCCTCCAGGATCCGGAGGTGCTGTCCCAGCCGAAGGAAATTGCCCGTCTGGGCAAACGCCTTTCTGAACTGGCTCCTATTCCGACACTGCTGGCCGACTATGAGCGAGCCCAGCAGAGCATCGCTTATCTTGAAACGGCTGAACCGGAGCTGCGCTCGATCGCGGAGGAAGAAGCGGCGGCCGCTCGTAAAAAAATCCCCGAACTTGAGGAAACGATGCGGTCGTATTTACTTCCAAAAGATCCCGACGATGACCGGAGTGTCATTTTGGAAGTGAGGGCCGGTACGGGCGGGGAAGAAGCGGCCCTTTTTGCGGGGGAGCTACTGCGCATGTATTTACGGTACGCCGAGTTGCAAAAATGGAAGACCGAACTGCTGGCCAGTTCTTCCGCCGAAAGCGGGGGACTGAAGGAAGCCATCATCCGCATCGTTGGCGACGGCGCCTATGGGCGCCTGCGCTTTGAATCCGGCGTGCATCGCGTCCAGCGCGTACCCGTTACAGAAACCAAAGGGCGCACTCATACCTCAGCGGCAACAGTGGCGATCTTGCCGGAAGCGCAAGCAGTAGACATCGTGATCAAAGATGCTGATTTGCGGATTGATGTCTTCCGTTCCAGTGGACCGGGCGGACAGTCGGTGAATACGACAGATTCGGCAGTGCGCATTACGCACTTGCCAACAGGGCTCGTCGTCAGTTGTCAGGACGAAAAGAGCCAATTGAAAAATAAAAACAAAGCCATGACGATTTTGTGCAGTCGCTTGTATGCATTAGAACAAGAGCGGCTGGCCAAAGAACGCGGCGAAATGCGCGCGGGGCAGATCGGTTCAGGCGATCGAAGCGAAAAAATCCGGACGTATAACTTTCCACAAGACCGTGTCACCGATCACCGGATCGGTCAGAACTTTAGCAATTTACCGTGAATCATGGAAGGGGATTTGGAACCGGTGATACAAGCCTTGCGAGAACAGTATCAGGCCGAACGATTGGCGGAGATGTCGCAATGAGGGAGCAGGCGTCGCGCTTTCTCCGTCACGGAGTATCGTGCTCGATTAACCGAAAAGTATGAATCGGTCGGTGAACGCTCGCGAATTTTTTGACTTTCAATAAGGCCGTGTTTTTTGAGGGCAGCTACGCGCGCTGCTGCAACATTTGTAGAAACAATGAACGTGCGTGACAGGGCCACTCGAGTGCAGGCACGTTCCTCGGCGATGGCTTCTAGCATCGCCAGGTGTTCTGCTTCCAATAGCTACCGAAGAGTCAGGCGGTCGTCGGGAGAAAGTGTTTTCTTCGTTGGCACTTGCTCACGATAATGTTATAAATCTCTCCGTGCAACATATAAAATTTATGGCTTATTTAAGCCAATATATATGTACAAATTATTTATACTAATTTATCATTTTTACTTTCCACGACGGATGTCACCGAGGTCAAACCCGAAGGCATGGGCTGAGTGGGAAGGTCGCCGGCAACTCGTGTCTCCGGTAGAAAACGCAGCAGTGGCCAAGGCAGAAAGCTACTCAGGACGGCAATCAGCAGTACCTTGTCTAAATGCACATAGTTCGCAGCCACTGTTTCCGTTGCTTGCCGAATATCGAAGAGAGAGACGAGCCAGGCGCCACCGAGGTCAGAAACAATCAGACCGATGTTCATAACACTGGCTAGAAGCGCAAACATGGTCGCTTCGATTCCCTTCGGACAAACCCTGGCGACAAGTACCAACATCGGGAGCATGGCGATCTCTGTGAGTGGTGCAGACACAAATTCATCGGCCAAGGCAAAAAATTGTGGCGGTACACCAAGTAGGTTGTACCAGCCGTAGATCAAACCGAATGCAGGTAGCGATAAGATTACACTGGCGATTATAATGCCAGCGAATAAGTGTCGGAGCGGTAGTTTGAGGAGCCATTTCCGAAAGATCACGATACCGACGATGGCCATGACACGACTCACGACGGTTAATTGGCCAAAAAATTCCGGTGTGAAGTGAAGTTCATCAATCACAAAGTAATTGAAGGCGCCACCCGTGCCCGGGGTTGATCGCCAAATAAAGAGGAAGAGCGTTGACCAAAGAATGGTCGGATTCAAAGCGGCTTTGAACTTCCGCCAGGTGTCTTTCCAATCAAATACCTGCATCACGGCTGGTTCTTCACTAATAAGCAAGGCCAAGCCAGCCGTTAGAAGTGGCAAGCATCCTGTCAGTACAAAGACAAGACGTGGCCCTAACGATTCAACGAGGATGCCTGAGAGATAGGCAACCAGCAGTGCACCGACCATGAGCGAGGCGCGGCAAAGACTTTGCAAGCGCCCGGCTTCCTTTTGGGTGCGACTGCGCTCGGCCACGATGCCGTCGACGATCACATCCGCCAGGGCAAAACCGATGCCTGAGAGAATGACAGCCAAAGCGGCGCCTTTGAAATCACGTACCCAAAAGGCTAAGAGAAAATAGCCCACTGCGCCCAGAAGTCCCGCCAAAACCAGGTAGGGTTTGCGGCGCAGTTTCCAGATGGGCCGACGGTCCGAGAGGAACCCGTAAAGCGGCTTAATGCTCCAGGGAACTACTGAAAGGGAACCAAGCAATTGCACCTGCACGATCGTTAACCGAAGATCTTCTTTGTAGTAAAACGTTGTCGCCACGCCTGCCAGCGCGGATGCACCGGCGATGAAGTACACAAAGGGAATCAGGATGTTGCCCAGGTCATGACGCTTCATAAGCAGAGTGTATCACTGCCGCAGACGCTTCATATGGTCGATGCGCTGATGAACGAGGTCTGCGGTGCCAATGTCCTTTCGGAAACGAACCGGACCCTGCACCTGCTCACAGAGCTTTTCCGCAATTGCTTCGGCTTCGGCAATCGTTGCGCCCATGCCAACGAGCCCAGCAGTGCGCGAGCCACCCAAGTGGAGCGCTCCCTTCTTATCTTCTGAGATATCACCGAAGTACAACCGCGCGTTCTGCGGAATTGCGGGGAAGGTTACAACTTCGCCGCGCTGATCTTTGTTGTTGGGATATCCTATCGGGGTGATGTACTTACACACCGTCGCTTGCTTCGAAAAATGAACGAGATCCTGAGACAATTTCTCTTGGGTGATCGCTTGGCAGATATCAACGAAATCAGTTTCCAGAAGTGGGAGCAAATTCAGTGCCTCAGGATCGCCAAAACGCGCGTTATACTCAATGACGCGAATACCGTCGCGCACAGCGATGAAGCCTCCGTACAGAATACCGCGGTAGGGCTGGCCGCATTCACGAAGGAGAGCCTGCGCAGTGAGCTGATTGATTTCCGATGCTCGCGCCAAATCTGCTTTCGTGAGAAATGGTAAGGAATGATCAGCGTCGGTATACGTTCCCATGCCGCCCGTATTTGGACCAGTATCGCCGGCAAAGGCACGTTTGTGATCT
>DATDTQ010000151.1:0-5571 GCA_035290765.1 Candidatus Peribacteraceae bacterium | reverse complement strand
AGGATCGCCTGTTTTTCGACCAACCACTTTGTAATCGAGCGGCGGCAACTCTTCCCCATCTGCTGCGCGCAATGCTCGACCCTGAATGCGATCACCCTGTTTCCAGACACTGGGAACTGAAGGAGCCGCTTTTGGCTTCGGAGTGACGGAAGGTGCTTTGTGCTCTGCTTTGATATCCGTGGGGGAAGCAGTCTGCGGTGACTGTGCAGGTTGTTGCGGCGGTGACTGCTCGGGTGACTTACGCTCAGAAGGAGGCTTTACCTGTTTCAGCGGTGGTGGCGGAGGTGGTTCTGGAATACTCTTACCTCGCATCCTGTTCCACAATTTCTTAAATTTGTTGCCTGCTTTTTTTAGAGGCTTTTCCAATTTCTTTCCCGCCGCCCCGAGACCTGCACCCAATGCAGCGCCAACCATTGTATCCTTCGCGATGTCTGTGGTTGCCTCCTTTATGTCCTTTTCGCCGCGCTGAACATCATCGATATTGTGGGCGGTGGATTCGGCTGCGGCTATTGTTCCTCCTATGACTGCTCCGCTGCGCATAGCGGCAAGGGTGGTTGTAGCGGCCATATGACCGCCTTTACCTAAAACATTGACCGCTGCGCCGCCGCCCAGGGTTCCGGCAGTCGTTATCGTCGAAACTGCAACATCACGGCTAACAGTGATTGCTTCCTGCTCATCTTTTAGGAGTTGCTCATGGAAAGCACGGTCGCCGGCTCGTACTTGCCGCATGCCAACAGGGTTGTCGAAATTAGTAGCGTTCATTTCACCCAGCCCGCTTAAGATTCTTGCCTGATTAATAAGATCGGCTTGTGCGTTGGTGTTTGTTTCAGCTTGTGCTTCCCTGAGCAAATTCTTGCCATGTGTCGCGGCGCCGATCGTGTTGCGGCAAGTTTTAATATCGAGTTCATAAGGATCCGATTTGGTAAGCCAGCGGTGGAACTTTCCAAAGGCCCCCGCTGAACGGCGAGCATCTTCAATTGCTTTTATCTGGGCTTCTTCACTATCTATAATTGTATTAAGGCGCTCCTCGGCTTCGGCGATCATTTGGCCACGATCCAATACTCGGTCAGCTTCCCTGATATCACGATCCCTATCTTCATGTTCTTGCTGATGATGTTCGTCAGCCCTCTGTGTCCGTTCGGATTCGGATATTTCGGGAATCTCTTTATGCTCGGGATCGCCCTGCTGTTGAGATGAGGATTCGCCAATATTGGGAGTTTCAAACGGCAGCGGAGTGTTGGTTTTTCTAATAATTATAGCAGAAAACAGCACTTCTTGCACCGCCACCTGGCAGTAATTACTGTTGCCGCTTTTTAAGGTAGTTTCCACCTGCTTTTAACGTCGATTTCCAATTCCGAATTACAAACCTTGGTATTGATTCGCCGTCACGGTAATGAGCCTGTTCGGCGGGCGCATACCGCTGCAAAAACTTCTCCGCCATTTGGCCGGTGTGCTTGCGCAGACTTTTACGTGCAGCCGGCCTGTGCTCCGGTGGCAGAAGAGGCAGAATGGAATGCATCATGCGTAAGCGATCAAACAGACCGCGCCCAGCGCGGTAGTTTTCCATACTGGCCGATTCACCGTGTACTCGAAATTGTCCGTACACGCCGGGTTGATAGAACCAATTTGTTTTCGTGAGTACGCGTGCCCAATATTCACTGTCTAGATTTTGGGACATGTCTTCGCGGAAGCGTCCGACAGCGTTAACCGTGTCGCGTCGCAGCATTACGAACATCGGTTCGCCGATAATATTGGGGTGAAGCCCATGATCAAACCACCAGAGGAGGATCTCGAGGCCGTCATGCTTTCCAGAACGCGCATTCGCTTCCAAAAAACTCTTCAGTTCATGATACGAAGATTCAGTTGGCAACGAACCTTCAAATAAATAGTCGTGACCCAGTGACACCATTCCAACATCGGGATTGTCGTCAAACGTGCGCAGTCCAGTTTCTAAGTAATGTGGCGCCCACAGATCATCATCAAACATGTATTGGATGACTGGCGTTGACCCGTACTGAAAACAATCGTTCCAGTTGGCGCCAATGCCAGGATGATCACGGTTGTGATGAAGCGTGATACGCTCATCGTGCAAATAATCGTTGACGATCGGTTCAATCGAAACATCACTGACTTGATTGTTAATCCACAGGCGCCAATTCTGCTCCGTTTGATTTAAAATTGACTCGAGCGCGGGCCGGAGTTGCTCGGCGCGGGGTTTATACGTCGGCAGGTAAATATCGACCTTAGGAGACTCCGTCGTGGCCATGGAGTTACAGTAGAAGGGCGCCATTTAATTAGCAATTTTTCTATGTTTTGCTATGCTATGAACCAATGGAAAAGTCCTTCCGTGTTGTTCTCAAGTTAGTATTGATTGCCGTTGTTATAGCTCTGGCAGTCATCGGTGCCATGCTCGTCCTTGATCTTGTCAGTGGTCCGGAGGCCCGAGAGACGTTGACTAAATCACTGATGATTATTGGGATTGTCGGTGTGGCCTGCTTAGGAGTACTTCTTTTGGCGCGGCCTAAACCGTAAGTTTCCCCCTTTCATAGCATGAGTCCTAGTTTAATCATCGTCGGCATTCTCGTTGTAATCGTGGCGTACATTGTTCTGGTTTATAACGGATTGATTCAGGCACGCAACCGGGTCCAGGAAGCGTTTTCGGACATCGGGGTGCAGCAAAAGCGCCGCCATGACCTTATTCCGAACCTCATTGAAACAGTTAAAGGGTATGCGGCTCATGAGCAAGGAACACTGGATAAGGTCGTCCAGGCTCGAAATGCAGCCATGAGCGCGAGCGGCTCTGGCGATCTGCAAAAAATGCAGCAAGCTGAAAACGCTCTCAGTTCGACGCTGCGTTCACTCTTCGCGTTGGCGGAAAGTTATCCGGATCTTAAGGCCAACCAAAACTTTTTGCATCTGCAACAGGAGTTAGTCGATGCTGAAGACAAGATTCAAGCCGCCCGCCGCTTTCATAATGCTGTGGTTCAGCAATTCAACACCAAGGTGCAGCAGTTTCCGAGCAATCTGATCGCCAATGCCTTTGGATTTAAAGAAGAAGAGTTCTTTGCAGTAGAAGATGAGGCGACGGCTGTTCCTAAAGTGAAATTCTAGCTGTATGCGATAAGCGGTAAGCTATAAGCCCAATTTCTTACCGCTTGAAGCTTATCGCTTTTGCTCTATGGAAACGCACCCAGGTCATTCCCGGACAACCTATGAGGCCCTTGCTGCCAACCGCTGGCGGAGTCTGTGGCTCCTCATGCTCTTTCCCGCGATGCTTGCCACCATCGTGCTGCTCGGCATCCTCGTGGTCGTGGCCGCGGAGCAAGGTGTCACAGACCAAAGCATTAATCGAATTGGAGAACTATTTTTTGGGGTTATTCCGTTTGTGATAGTTGGAGCGACGCTGTGGATCATCATTGCGCTCCTTACTGGCAAACGAATGGTACTTTCTTTTGCAGGCGCTAAGCCGATCAAGAAAGCCGAGGCACCGGAGCTCTATCGCCTGGTCGAAAATTTGGCCATTCAAACGGGCATTCCTACGCCTACGATTTATATTATTGAAGATCAAAGTCTCAATGCCTTTGCGACAGGCTATAAACCGGAGGGGGCCGTCGTCGCCGTCACACGGGGAATACTAGAGCGTTTAGAAAAACCAGAATTGGCCGCGGTACTGGCGCACGAGTTCGGTCACATCCTGCATCGAGACATTCGGGTCATGTTTATAGCTGTGACGATGGTCGGGATTATTCAGCTCATCTCCGAATTAATACTGCGCGGACTCTTTCACGGTATGTATGGCGGGCGCAGTGACCGGAAGAGTGGCGCTGGTGCAGCCGGTATTATCTTCTTGGCGGCGGTTGCCATTTGGTTGATCGGCTTTTTAGGGGCCATGTTCGTGCAGTTGGGACTCTCGCGCCGGCGGGAGTTCATGGCCGATACAGAATCCGCACATTTGACGCGCCATCCGGAGTCGTTGATCAATGCGCTCCAAAAAATTGCAGCTGATCCACGGGTGGAAGTGCTTGATGGCAAGCGTTCAATCGCTGCCATGTGCATTGCCGATCCGCTGGAAAACAAACGGAATTTACTTGAAAACCTGCAGGGGCTCTTCAGCACGCACCCGCGGGTACAGGACCGGATTCGGGCCCTTCAAGCCTTAGTTTAAGCACTAAGCACTAAATTCTAAAATTCTGGGAAGAATCGCCTTTAGAATTTAGAATTTAGAATTTAGAATTTGCCCGTGCGCATAGACGTCATCACTTTATTTCCCGGCCCACCTTCGCTCCTCGCTTTTGCTCGGAGCTACGGACGGGCAAGCATGTTTCAGTATTTTATATGAGAATTGATATTCTAACGTTGTTCCCTGAGATGTTTAAGGGGCCATTGACCGAAAGTATTTTGCAGCGGGCGCAAGACGCAGCATTACTTCAGATCGACTTTCATGATTTACGCCAATTTGGATTAGGCCAGTATCACCAGGTAGACGACAAACCGTATGGCGGCGGAGCCGGCATGCTTATGCGGCCGGATGTACTCGTTGAAGCAATTGAACACGTGCAGTCGCTAGTCACTGGTCCTTCGTCAAAACAAGTGACCAGCGACCAGCGACCATGCCGAATATATTTTTCACCGCGCGGAAAAACCCTGACGCAAGAGCGCGTCGAAGAATTGGCACAGGAAAAACATTTGCTTCTGCTGTGCGGCCATTATGAAGGCATCGATCAGCGTGTCATCGATGGCGGTTGGATCGATGAAGAAATTAGTATTGGCGATTACGTGTTAACAGGTGGCGAATTGCCAGCGATGGTTCTCATTGATGCCGTAGCTCGCCATATTCCCGGAGTTCTAGGCAAAGAGGAATCATCGCAACACGAAAGTTTCTCGGAGTCGCTTCAGCGGAAACGTGAATATCCCCATTACACGCGGCCGGAAGAGTTCAGAGGTTTGCGTGTACCCGATGTTTTGATCAGCGGACATCACGCGGAGATCGAGAAGTGGCGGAAAGAGCAAACGAAATAGAAAAACAGAGGAACAGAGAAACAGTGACATTTTTTTACTGTTTCTCTGTTTATCTGCTTCACTTACTCTGTGTTTGAAGAATATAGAGCAATACTGGCGCAAAAAGGTACTGTTCGTTTCTCTATTCACGTTCAACCCAATGCACCGCTGACACGCGCCGCAAGTGTCCTGACCGATGGCACCATCCGTATTGCCCTCGCCGCGCCGCCGCACGAGGGAAAAGCGAACGCGGCGCTAATTCGCTTTTTGGCAGACACGTTTGGTGTCGCCAAAAGCAATGTCCATATCATTCAAGGACTGGCCGGCAGGCGAAAACTGATTGAAATCAGTTAAGCGCTGCCTCAATCCAGCCACGCATATCCGGATACACCGGTAAGCCGACAATTTTTTCATCATTTAGGAAGAACGTCGGCACGAGTGTTACTTCCAGTTGATCGATCACTTTATTCTGTAACTGGATTTGAGAAGCGAGCAGAGGATCGGTCGCACAAGCGCCAATACCTTCGCTATCAATTCCCATACCTTCCATGTGCTTACGGAGCGCCAAGGCGG
>DATDTQ010000150.1:0-5071 GCA_035290765.1 Candidatus Peribacteraceae bacterium | reverse complement strand
GGTCGACGGGTGGTTGGCCTGGATGAAAAGTTGGCAGCCGTCGACCATCGCTCGTAAAGCCTCCTTTTATTTGGAGGCTGGGCGGCGGTAATGCATATATGAATGTATTTACAGTGTAGCCCTGTGCGTTAAAGACATCTCTTACTTCTCTAATATGATCAGGCACCGTCGCCCATTCGCCGTGGAATGAGTAAGAGGTATCAATAACATACACTGCGTCAATTACTCTCGTTTCCTGGCACGTGCAGCTGCTACCACAATAACCTTGAAATTTCTTGGTCCACTCCCGATGGTCTTGCCAATTGATGATACCGTCACCGTCTGGCGGCGGGTAAATATCTTTGTTACGACATAGGGGATCTTGGTCGTTTTCGCAGTCCCACTTATAATCCTCGATGTCGATCACTCCGTCTCCGTTCACGTCCACTGGGATATAACTTTGGGGTTTCTCCGGATCGCCATCAAAACTGACGTACATGTTGCCAACGCAGTCCATGCGGGCTTCGTAGCCGCTGAACTCCTCGCGCGCGGCGATGAACTCATCTTCAGGAATTTCGGGAAGAATGTCTTGGTTCACAAGCTCATCAAGTGAGACACACAATGGCTCGCCTTCGGCATCTTCAGGCGGCGGTACGCCGTAGCGGCAAATTGGCATAAAGTCATCTGATACCAGTCCATCGAGCGTATCGTCTGGGTGCAATGCTTGGAGGGCGTATTGTTTCAAAGCATTTTTGAGTTCTCGTTTTACAGTCGCCCGATCAGCCATTCGAGCTTGGTTCAATCGTTCGGCTGGTTTCAAATACACAAAAAGCATCGTGGCCAAAATGACCATGACTGCAATCACAATGATCAACTCCATTAAGGTG
Source organism: Candidatus Peribacteraceae bacterium (assembly GCA_035290765.1). GTDB lineage: Bacteria > Patescibacteriota > Gracilibacteria > Peribacterales > Peribacteraceae > DATDTQ01. The sequence goes on along the minus strand of DATDTQ010000150.1, from coordinate 4,205 downwards.
AACGCTTGGTGCCGATGACGCGCAATCAGCGACATCGGTTTATACAATAGCAAATGGGCTCAATAAGCGAAAGACTGATTTCCGCCAGTGTCATGGTGAGCTCTGACGAACCATGACAGGATCCCAGGGGGAGTTAGCCGTCTTTCGACCATTTGGCTCGGCTCATGGCAGGCAATCTCAGGGTGACAAACTGATGAGCTCACAATGTGACACACTGCTACAGACCGTACACCGGCGGTTCTAGCGCGTGAATCTTGGAGATGGGCAAGGCGATGAACCAGACGCGGCCTTTAATATCATTTACCGGGACATACGGTGAGGCGGCTTCGTCTTCCGACTGGAAACTGCGGGAATCGAGACTGCCTTGGCGGTTATCGCCGAGCACGAAGTAGTGGCTGGCCGGAACTTCATAGCTCATCGGCCGGGTGTTACCGCTTTGCGGGGGGTGCTGGTAGGTGTGACCTTGGTTATGATCGGTGAGATAGGCTTCACCCAATTCCCTCTCTTCCTCGGAACCCGCGACCGTAAGGTAGACGTTGCCATCGCGGATAGTCACTGTGTCACCGGGTTGGCCAATGATTCGTTTGACGTAGTGGCGACCGATGTCATTGGGAGGATTAAAAACAACCACGTCGCCGCGGACGGGTTCGGAAATGTAGTACGCCAATTTATTAATGATGATGTACTGCTTGTGTTCCAACGTGGGGAACATTGAACTGCCTTCCACTTGGAAGGGCGACACCAGAAATGTGCGGATAATGCCGACCACCGCCAAGATGATGACGATATTCAAAACGACGTCGAACAGGTGGAACCAAAGCGTGGGTTTTTGATTCTGCATCATACCTATTATACCTTTATTTAATGGCCGAAATCAAAGCACTAAGCTCTAAATTCTAAATCCTAAACGGTGATGTTAGCGTTTAGAATTTAGTGCTTAGAATTTAGAATTTGTCATTGTCTATTTCGACAGGCTCAATATGACAATGTGGTAGGATGGTGGCATGGTCTTGCAGCGGATGTTTGATCGGCATCTGAATGAGGACGAGGAAATTTTGGAAGTGGTGCACCGACATTGGTTAGCTGGCTTTAAAACACTCGCGTTACCGACCCTGGCGATTGTTGGACTCTTACTGCTGTTCGCAGCTGCTCCCACTCGGGCCGTGGCCATTGTGACGGGCGTTCTCGGCACTATTTGTGTACTTTGGTGGGTTCGAAATTTTTTCGATTACTATCTCGATGCTTGGATTCTTACTGACGAAGGCATCATCGATGTTGCTTGGCACGGTTGGTTTCACCGGACTTCTTCTCGAGTTCTCTACAGTGATCTGCAAGGTGTCAGCTATGAGATCAAAGGTTTTATCGGGACGCTCCTCCGCCACGGACGCATCAGCGTTGAGAAAATTTCGACTGGTTCAGAAATCGCCATGGAAGACGTGGCTCAACCGCGACGTGTGGAAGAAATGATTCTCAAGAACATGGAAGAGTATTTGCATTCCAACAACTTGAGAGATGCATCGGCGGTGCAGGAACTACTTTCAAAGGTCGTGGCACGTGAAATGGGCATACGTGAAGTGCGGAAGAAACGTTCGGCCACCGCTAAGTGACGCTTTTTTGGATCCTTTTAGCAACGGCGATCATCCTCCTCAGTTTTGTCATCTGGCGGCTGCGACAGCGCCGTTTGCCACGTTCTAAAATGGTGCAGTATCGGCAGCAATGGGAAGCGGCGGTGGCGTTTCCCGATCCGGCACGCCGTGTGTTAGAAACAGAAAAGGTGCTCGACGGAATATTGAGCAGTTTTGGTTATGAAGGCAGTTTGGCAGACAAGCTACGCCGTGGGGGTGCACGCTTACCAGACATTGAAGCCATCTGGGCCGCCCATAAATTGCGTAATCGCATTGCGCATGAGCCGGGCATCACGGTGACAGAGAAAGAAGCGCAGTTGGCCGTTGGCGCGTTTGCGCGGGTAATCAGGCGATTTATCGCCTGACCATCGTTCCACCGTTGCACGTTACAGGTTGCACGATGGGTCTTAAAACGTGCAACATGCAACGTGGAACGTTTATGAAACCCGCCCTTGTCATCGTCGGCCTCGGTAATCCCGGAAAAGAGTACGAAGACACCCGACACAATGCCGGGTTCTGGGCGATTGAAACATTGGCGGCGGAATTCGCGGAGGGAAAATGGAAGGCGGCTCCGAAATTTACGGCTGATATCTGCGAAGGCCGCATTGTGACGGTGCCGATCCTTTTTGTAAAACCAACAACATTCGTGAATCGCAGCGGTGAAGCGGTGAAGAAGCTGGTTTCGTTTTATGGACTCAACGCGGCCGAGCAGTTACTTGTGTGTAGCGATGACATTGATTTGCCGCTCGGAGAACTGCGTTTCCGCAGTAAGGGCGGTCCCGGCACGCATAATGGTTTGCGATCGGTCGTGGATCACATTGGTGAAGCCTTTCCCCGGCTTCGTATTGGTCTTGGCACACCACCTTCGGGAGCTGATCTTGCAACGTGGGTGCTCAACCGCGTAACGGCGGAGGAGAAGGCAGCCATTACGCAAGCGCTTACGCAAGCACCGGCGCTTGTGCGGAATTTTGTGCTCGGAGATTCCTGATCTCAATTGCAAACAGCGCCCGCGAGAGTTCTCGCGAGCGCTGTTCGTTTCTTGGCGGTTAGATAATGAAGAACCGTCGTCCCAAGACACTACCCACGCTCATACCCATGGTGATGATCGTCGACCAGATCACGAAGGGGAGAGAGGCGTCACCGCTGGTCGTAGATTCAGCGAGGCGGATATTCCGCGAGCCGCTATCAGCTGTGAAGCTCATGAAACCTGTTTGCGGCAATTGCTGAATAATATGCACTTGTTCGGTATCCGTGGCGGGGCGGTCAAAGCCGAGCCCCGTGACCGTGACCGTGTTGGTCACAATCTGACCGTGGCGCATGCTGCCGCTAATGCGGACGCGGTAGCGAATGATCTGCGTCTCGTTTGGTCCAAGGGAAGAGATGCGCCAGGTGACGCCATCACCGATGGACTGTCCGCCGGCAGCGTCTTCGACCGTCAGGGCGCCGGCCGTGAAGCGGTCTTCGATCACCAGGTCACGGGCGATACCTTGGCCGCTATTGCGGATCGTGATCGTGTAGCTCACCACCGAGCCTGGTTGGACTTCGCGACGATCGGCTGACTTGTCGACGGTGACGATGCCTGTCTCATCACCCGGAGGCGGCGGAGGCAACTTGTCATCGGTCACCAAGGTTCGTTCCTCATCGTTTGCGTCACAGTCAGTGCGGGCTTCAAACCGAAGTTGTTGGCCGTCGTCTGCGCTGGTGCGGACACGCACGCGCAAGACAAGCGTGATGCTGTCATCACGATCAACGTCGATGTTCTCCCAAGTGACGGTATCGTTACTGTCTTCATCGCCGCTTTCGGACGCGTCGAGGAAGCTCGTATCTTCGTCGAGTTCGGCTACGATATCCACTTCGCGATCGCGGTTTTCATTGTTACGGATGCGGATGCGGTACTCCAGTGTATCGCCGATACGGACCGGATCGTGACTATCCGTAATCTTGAGGTCGAGTTCACAAGCGCTGCTCGAACTGGATGAACTTGAAGAACTGGAGCTTGAAGAGCTGGATGAACTGCTGAAGCTTGAAGAACTTGAGGAGCTAGACGAACTTGAAGAGCTGGAGCTTTGGGGGCACGTCACGGTTGTGTGCACCGTATTGCTCTGATTGTTCGCAGAATTCGGGTCGACGGTCGATGAGCTTACCGTGGCAACGTTCTGCAGAGTGCTTTGGCAGAGAGTCTGCTCTGTCACGGTGCTTGTAATGACGATCGTACGGCTTTGGCCAGATCCCACAGTGCCGAGCGTGCAAGTGATTTCTTGGCCGCTGGCAATGCAGGTGCTGTCCGAATGAGCGGCGTCATAGGCGAGGCCGGCGGGAAGCACGTCTCTGACAACGACATTGTGTGCAGCGCCGGAGCCATGATTTGTTACAACCAACGTGTAGGTCAGCTTCTGACCGCGTTGGACAGAGGCCGCACCGCTCTTCACGATGCCGAGATCGGCCGTTGGGATATTCTCGCAGGTGATGGTTGTATCAACAGTGTCGAGGTTATTGATGCCCGAGGGGTCAGCCGTCGTGGCCGTGACTTCGGCGCGGTTTTGGATAACGCCGCTGCATGTCAGTGAGGACAAGGTCGTG